>JAAUSC010000079.1 GCA_012031965.1 Scytonema sp. RU_4_4 | reverse complement strand
CCAGATGGGTGGCGTTAAGCGTAGCTCTGCCGTAGGCAATCGCTAAAAGATTATCGAAAAATCAGGTTTGAATGCCTGAAACCCATACCTCATATTTGGTATTTCCTGTCAATGCGTAAGTCCTAGAAATATAAAATTATTTTTTGATTTTTGACTTTTAAACCGTCACAATTCTTCTTAATGAGACTTTAGTGAGACTTTAGAACTTTCTGGTATCAAAAGTGCCCCAAGCCATTGTGTACAAGGCAAATACGTCAACTCTGAGAAAAGTGCCTCAACCCCAGTTACGATCAGGCGTAGTGCTAAATCGATGTAAAACCCTTGTCAATTCTGGAATTGAGACGATTTTGAGCCCAGTTTTTTACAAAGTCCCATTAAGAGGATAGACAGCTTCACCAAAAAGTCTTACAATTATATTGCAAAAGTATATTTGCTGATTGCCAAATATTCCTAAACATAGTAAAGATTTTCTGAGGATTTCTTTAGATATTGAAATCACTCTATTAAAATCAGAAAGTCTTTCGTAAAGAGCAACAAACATATGGATGTAAAGCTGATTTTAGCTGCACTAACAATTGTCTTCACAGTTTCGTGTTTGTTCTTTGGCACGAAAAATGGATTCTACGATTCAGATAACTATCATGGCAATGGTTCTGCCCACTGAAGTCACAAAAGCAATCAGTCACCCAACGGGAGAGCCAGTCACCAGGACGCGGGAGACTCGCCTGCGGCGCTGCAATCACCAGTTGCTTGCGGAGCTTGATACGCTACTTGCACCGACTGTCGGCAGAGCCGGACACCAGTTCCTTACGGAGGAGCGCTAGCCATGTTCGCGTAGCGCTTGGCACTCAGTGCCATGACGAGTTTCCGGTCGCAGGTGACTGGCGTTGGAAACTCTCCTGCTTTCTCTGGCTCAACGGACAGTTAGTTGCCTCTCCTTTCACGCCTACGCTGCGCTAACAAGTCGGAAAACCCGCTCACGGCACTATCCTCCCCAACGCAGTGGCTCCTCTATCAAGAGCACTGGTCTCACCGCCCCCAGTCCTGAGGTTGAGGCATTTTTGTTACCCATTTATTTACACTGCACAAGTTTGGTACAGCTATCTTAACCAAAGAAACATCAGCACAAACATCAGCGTTCCAACGGCGTGGAGATCATCACTGAACTGGCGATGGACACTGTGTGGAAGGAAAAACTATCCACGGAAAATAACCATAAAGGACATTTTGTTTTTGTTGGGGCTTTCCTTGCACATGCGAGTGTTCTCCCCTGTGGAATTGGCATTGGGCAAATGTCCATAAAAATGAGCTTAGAGGGGAAAGGAGCATGAGTGATCGCCTGTCAGTATCCTCTAGAGTTGATATGGAGGAGACGGCGAGTGAATTAGAATGTTTGCCCTTTGGGGTTCACCACGACGATGAGGGTGTTTGTTTGTTAGTACGGATGGGACCACACCGCATTTTGCTTGACTGTGGTTTGGCGGATGTATCGCCCCTGGTAAAGGGATTGAAAAAATCGGCGCGTCGAGGGAGTTCACCGTTACCAGCAGATTTCGTCCTGGTCAGTCACGCCCATCGCGATCATGCCAGAGGGTTGTTAGCTCTGCATAAGGCATTTCCCCTATTACCAATATACGCTAGCGAAGTGACTAGCAAGTTGCTGCCTCTCAATTGGCTGGAGCAAGACCATCAGGAAGTACCGTCATTTTGTCAAGCGCTGCCATTGCGATCGCCAGTAGAATTTAAAGATGGTCTGGTGGCAGAAATATTTCCCGCCGGTCATCTACCAGGATCCGTGGCAATTCTACTCACGTATACCACTCAACAGCGCTCTTACAAGCTACTGTATACAGGCGACTTTTTTTTATCCAATTCTCGGCTTGTAGAAGGTTTGCGTTTGGAAGAATTGCGGGGAATAAAGTTGGATGTGCTGATTATTGAAGGAAGCTATGGAACCTCCCGTCATCCCCACCGCCGTACTCAAGAAAATCAACTTGCTGAAAGAATTAACCGAGCGATCGCTGAACGTTGCTCCGTACTACTTCCCACACCTACTTTAGGACTTGGTCAAGAACTGCTGATGCTTTTACGCAGTCATCACCATTTCACAGGAAGAGATTTAGATATCTGGGTTGATGGTACTGTCGCCGTTGGATGTGATGCTTACCTGGAATTGCTACCCCATCTCCCCCCGTCGGTACAAAACTTTGCCCGCCATCAACCTCTATTTTGGGATGAACGGATACGCCCACGTGTGCGGCGGATGCAGCCAGAACAGCTGCTTGATGTTAACAACCCTTGTATTATTTTAACTGACTCCACCGCTGACCTATACAAATACTGCCAAAGCACTACTGGTTCTTGGCTCACCCTTTTCCCAGAGAAAACCAACATAAAAATTAACGACGAATATTTACAGGTGATGACCGTCGAAACTTATCTTCTTGCTCAGCATAGTGACGGTCCTGGGACAACTCAACTCATTCATAATTTGCGACCGCAGCATGTCATCTTCGTCCACGGTTCTCCTACTTACTTGGCAGACCTCACAAGCCTAGAAGAACTGCAAAATCGTTACCATCTCCATTCTCCCGCAGCTGGCACACTCGTGGAACTGCCTATTGGTGAAACATTTTTACAACCAGCTGCCCCAGAAGCAAATTATGAAGGCGAACTTACGGAACTAGGAACTGTAGTCACAATTACCCTACCCGATGCAATCACTGCGGACCCTCGCTGGCGACAGTTTGCCGATACAGGCTTAATTGAAGCCCGCTGGCAAGGCGAAGATTTGGTATTACGAGGACTGTCGCAAAGAGAACTGCTTAACCAAAATAGCGATCGCTTTACTGGGTCTGATCTTGATTGCTGCGGTACTTGCCGACATCAAAGGGGACAGAGGTGTTGGAATCCTGCGTCCCCATTGTATAACTTCAAAGTCACTCTTGATGGTTACTGCCCTGCGTTTGAACGCAACACCGAAAAGAGTTCAGAGTCCTGAGTTTTGAAGGCAAAGGTGTTTCACACTCCGCGTAACGAGCAAGGGAGGGCATATTTTGAATGCGTGAATTTGACCGCAGTGAGTGGGGCTTGTAACCGTGCTAGCGACCCAGTCGTGCAGAATTTCTCCAGCAGATCTGACCGGAAGCAGAGCGTAGGCGTGGCTCCGCAGGCTCAGGAGGTGCAACAGGCACACTACTACACGTCCCTGCAGGTCTTAGGGGGCTTTTGGTCCCCCTCCTGTAGCACTGGTTTCACTGCTTGCTCCGACTGGACTCACCAGTTAGTTGTCTGGGTACGGCAAAGCCGTCATTCGGGCTAACTCCTCAGCGCCGTGATTATTCTGGATTTGAATCAGTAAAACGATTGCGGATGCGCTCAGCTTCTGGACAATCTTCAGTTAAAAGAGGTTCTACATTACCGCGTGGTACTGAAGCTAATTTTTGTGTTACAGCACCAATGCTTTCAAGGCGAACCATTTCCTCCCAAGAACAAATTTCATCTTCTTCTTCTGTTTCATAACGCAGGGTGACTAAATCTCCCTCTATATCGGTGATGCGGGCGCGTTCAATCCAGCGTTGCTGGTCCCGCAAGAACACACAGACCTCCCGCCCGTCGCAACACAATTGATAAATCTTGCGGTGTAGCATCTACTGCTTCTGCCTTTTTAAACTTAGTTAAATCTGTCAACAACATCTGGGCTTTATCCCCAACATAGAACACCTTTTCATGGTTCGTTGACCGAATCAAGTCAAGGTGTCTTTCTTGACCCAAGCCAAAGACTTGTTTGTCGTTATCTGTTTTGTGAGCTTTTTGGGTCATAAGGTTCATAGATACTGCACCAGTAAAATTTCATCTTTGTCGGGGTCATTCAAAAAATGTTTACTTCATAGAAGTCACATATTTCGGGGTTTTTCCTGATCAAGAGAAGGTTAGCTGGTGAGTCCTTACAACCATTATGTGATAAATGATGCTCCAAAACAAACGTTAGTTGCGGTTGTTTTAATTGCCTGCTTCTAGTCGTTGGCATTGCTGGGAAGTCAGGGGATTTTGCTTTACTTTTATCCCTATGTACTTGATCTTAGCTTATTCTCTTGTGACCTTCATGGTTTGAAACAACAACACCTGACCTAATAGTTCTTAGCTTAATTTTTTTGCTTAATTTGATTCAGTAGAGAGGCAGGAATAAATTGAGCTATGTAAAGATATGTAAAAATCTCTGAAACCTTTACCAATGAACAGTAGGTGCTACAACGCGCTCAACCCGCAAGGACGAACGGTCTTTAAAGAAACCCTTGGGTGTAGGGGCAAAACAAGTCAAAAGTATCAAGTCAAAAGGAGCCAGTGCGTTGGGGAGCCAGTACTGCAGTCCTTGTTTCCCTCACGCTTGTTCTGGCGTCCGGGTTTCCCGACTTGTAGACGCCCGGAGGGCGGCTTCCCGCAGGGTAGCACCTGGCGTTCAAAAGCGACAGTGTTCTTTATTTTTGACTTTTGATTTTTGACTTCCCCGTAGGGGCGGGGGTGTAGGGGAAAAGAGTGTGTTTTCTATTCGTAGCGGGTGGTGCGCCGCCTGTGGGGCTGCTCCTAATGATCAATGACGACCTTCACTCGTTAACTTTATTTGTGCCGATCTACTTAACCCTTTGTTTTTACGTACTTTTGCAACAAATTCATTTGAATGATAAATGTTGGTATGGTTATTAACCCCACAAGGAAGCGACTCTACCAACGAATTAACCATCAATAAGGTAAGTTGGGGTTCGTGGTTGCTGCTTTCTAGTGCGTTTACCATTTCGTTAACTTGGTGAGATAAACTTTTCGTTCTAGCATGCGTGGTGTGATAGCAAGCCCTACTGTTGCTAAAATTTTTTCCCAGCGATAGACCCAATCATGTCGTAGTAGCGAGTTAATAATATTGTCTTTACGTATTTTTGCTAAACGTTCAGGATGTGCATTCAAATCAGCAATGATATTCGCTATATCTGGGCAATCAAAAGGAATCTCAATAACAGCATCCGACCAGTCAAAGTTGTCGGAGAAAACCTCGCATTTAGGAGAAACACCCGGGTGCATCTCAGTTTTGTAGGGTAAGCGTAATGAGGGAAGATTAAAGAAGTTGCTAGTACATTCAGTCCTAAAAAAGTGACCAGCCGTATTTACCCACGAGTAACCGACTACGCCGACAGATCAACCCTGACGGCTGGTCACTTTTTTCTGCGTCTCCCCACTAGCTAGGGTAATGCCGTATGACTCCAGAACAAGAAGCAGCAATTCAATGTTGTGCTTATCTCAATGGTTGCTTCTCAGCTTAGATTAACTTACAAAACTGAGATGCACCCGCTTTATCTCCTTTAAACCTTTGATTAGGGTCAAAGCCTTTCCGACCTTCACGGAATACATTTACATCACTTTTTGGTCCCGGTTTTCCCACGATTACATCAACAATATCTTTCCCATCTGGTAAAACAATAATTTGATTTTTAAATGTATGGCTTTTCTTTTTACCAGAGTAATATCTTTTTTGTTCTTTATACTCTCCAGGTCGCTCTCTAGGCTGTTCACAACTATCTACTATGAGTTCATAATCGGTTAAAATTTCTTGAACTATCTTATAGTCACTCGTGTTTTTTTTACCTGTTCAAGTAAGCTTGATGGCAAGATTTCTTGTAGGAGTGGAAACCAGTAGTTAAATGTATCATTTGCTGTTGACTCACTCACTCCAAACTGGATACCTAGTAATTGAAATGTTGTCACGGGGTCTTACACGTAAAAATTCTGCCAGCCTTATTAAAACGAGTACCCGACTTCGATGACAGATCAACCAAACAAAGGAAGCTCCCAAGGGGAGCCGCTACGCTAAGGCAGAATTTTAGGGGACAATGCGTCAAATGTCGCAAATATATCAGAGTTAACAGAATTTGCTGTTCTGTGGATAGCTTTACCTTACGACCACCCCCTTTATTGATGATTCTAACTTTCTTTGCTTCGCTCTCCTGCTGCTTTTGGGTATGTAAGGCGATCGCCTGCTTCATTAGTTGCTCTAGCTGCTCGTATTTCAGACCAACCAATCGCTGTACTTCTTGAGGGTTGTGTTCAATGTAATCTAGTACGTAACTCATCTTCTTGTGGTAAAAAGCTTATTTTATACTCTTTTACCATAGAAAAGTTCTATTTTGGAGATGTCTATTACATTGCGCACCTTCTGGATTTATGAGAGGTTAGTTAGAGTTTGATGCAGCCAAAAAGATTTATATTTCTTAACTGACATCTTGCACCAGGGTCAAAAACCGGGTTTCTTGAGAATGACACCACTTAAAAAGCTTAGTTTTTCGTTGAGAAACCCGGTTTTTTAGGTCTTGTTGAGAATGGTGAAAGATATGAGTTAACTAACGCTACCCAAATTCCCTAAAATAAACAGCACACCTGTACAGTCGGCAATTATAGCGATTCTCGTTTGACTCAAATACACAACGATGTGTAGAGCCGTTCCGGCGGAACGTCTCTACTATATTGCACGTAAGTGTAAACCAATCTTTATTTAAGAATAAGCTGAAAAAACTCTGTTTCCTTAAAGCTTTCTTAAAAAAAAGAATGTTTTTGTAAAATTTTAAACTTAGAGTTTCTACGGAGTTCTAAAAAACGACCGAAAATCCTCATCCTTTTGGCTTAACTGTACCCAATCTAGGTTCAAAGACCGAAACTTTTGCACGAGGCGATCGCACGCTGGACGTTCTGTAGCGTAATGTCCTGCGTCAATCAAAATCAGATCGCGATCGCGGCTTTCTTGAAACTGATGGAACTTACAGTCAGAAGTCAAGTAAGCTTGAGCACCTGTTTTCACAACCGCGGAGAGAAAACTGGCTCCTGAACCACCCAAAACAGCAACTCGGGAAATCATCTGATTTAAAGAAGCCACTGGAGAGGAAATCAAATGAGAAGGAGCAAGCCGGGTTTGAATTGTTGTGAGTAAATCTTCTAAAGTTATCGACGGCTCTAAATTTCCAACACGTCCATATCCTAATCCTGGTTGAGTGGGTACTACAGCAGAAACTTCCTTAAGTTCTAGAATTTGAGCCAAAACGTCAGCAGTCCCATCCTCCACTTGGTCAAAATTTGTATGAGCACTGTAAACACCAATATTGTGGGTAAACGCTAACCGTACCATTTCGCCTATGGCGTCGCCACGACGTAAGGACTTGGGTGGACTGAAAATCAAAGGATGGTGGGCGAAAATCAGATTGACAGGGATACCAGCATTTTGGGCGCGATCGCCTCTTGCATAACAGCCAAAGTTGGTGTCAAACAAACCAAAACCCGCGCATTTTCTTGTAATACTCCTGGCTCAATTTGCCAACCACAATTATCCCAGCTTTCTTGCCAAGCTGGATCTGCCCATTTTTCAAACCAGGTGATGAAATCAGCAATTTTCATGAGTCATTGACGTGCTCCCCTGACTAAAGTAAGCGGGGATTCTTAAAAGATGTTACGAAGCGAGAACGCCAGATACCTGTGGCGGGAAACCCGTCCGCAGTACTGGCTCCTGAAGTCGCGCTTCTCCACCTTTGTTCCTGCTTTTTCGACTCTTAACTAGACTGTTTCCAGTCCCCGTCAGACCGTCTCCACAGGCATTTTAGTTTAACGTCAACGATGCGTCCCACCGCAGACTCCGGTACAACCCTATAAGGTTACGTTTCTACTCTCGGAGTCCACTCATGGATATCCTGTATGGGTCGTCACCCAGTACCTTCAAAGATTTTAGCAGAGAAACAACGAGTTAAAACTCGCCCTTGTCGGATTTCATCCCCTCCTTAAAAGGCAGGGGTTCTCCCGCATCCCACTTGCAGCCTGATAGAAGGTTTTGTTCAAGAGCCAGAAATATGAATAACCAATTCTCTTGTGTGGCTTCTTTGCCTATGTTCCCAAATATAAATTCCTTGCCAAGTTCCCAGTACTAAGTGACCTCTATTGATGGGAATCATTTCTGAGGTGTGGGTCAGGGCTGTACGGATATGCGCTGGCATATCATCAGAACCTTCAGCGTCGTGGATATACTGACCTGATTCTGGTACAAGTTTTGCCATAAAGTTGGCTAAATCCTTCAGGACATCTGGATCGGCATTTTCTTGAATCAGCAAACTGGCTGAGGTGTGGCGCAAGAATAGAACACATAGTCCAGTTTCAACTCTTGATTCAGCGACTGTATCTTCAACTTTTTGGGTAATGTTATGTAAAGATTTGCCAGTCGTAGAAATCCTCAGTAGTTTTTGGTAGTGAGTCATCTTGACATTAATAAATGAGTTGTCTTGTTGATTTTGCAGGCTTTATTTAGAGACTTTGTAAATAGTTAAGCACAGCATGAGCTACAGTTTCATTTCCATCCTTAGCAATGGGTTGAGATTGCTTCGGTTGATTGAGTGGTTGATTGAGAAAATCCCAAGTTCCTTGGAAAAGCTCAGATGGTTTAAGGATTTGATGTTGATTGTAATTCCTAATGCCTTCTAATAAAAAAGCCGCTTCTGCAAAGTCATCACGACTCACTGAAATAATCGGCACTTCCAGACGTGTGGCTTCAGCAAATGTACTGAAACCGGGTTTAGATACAACTCGCCCACAAATGGGCATAAAATCGACAGGGCGGTATTTTTGGTCAGTCGCTGACACTAAGTTTGGTAAATCTGGAGCAGACGGATCAAATGTGATAAATTGCCAGTCTGGAAATTGCTTCAGGTTTTCGTAGGGAATTTGCTGCAAACCTAAGCCACCAAAGGTGAGTAAGATAGTCTTTTCTTTTGGCGCTGTGATTCCCCATTTGGATCGTACTTCTTCAGGAGCGTAACGAGGAGAACCACCTGTTAACCCTACGTCTGTGATGTTCTTGAAGGCTTGCATCGGTTCACACAAAGGAAGACGAAACAGGCGATCGCACTTCGAGTAACAATCACTGATCCAATCAGCAATGTCCGTAAAGTCACTACCCCAATCTCGATAAATAAAGTCAAAGCCAAAGTTACTCATCATCCAACAAGGTACCTCAGCTACTTTGGCAATTTCGCAAGCCAGGAAGGGGATATCTGCCAAGATAAGATTGACGCGATTTTGGCGGATAAAGTTGACTTCAGAAGCGATGATAGAATTTCGATTTTTCTTGATCTCAAGTAATTTTTCTAAGGTAGCAGCCTTATCCATTGTCAAGCTATCTGCTTGCACCACACCTAAATCCATCGCACGGGGACGCTGGATAAAATCGCCTTCTATGTAGCACTCTAGCAACCATCGTGGTGCAGTGCTCACCATGATCAGCAGGACTTGTGGACATAACTTTTGAATTGTCGCGGCGACAGCTGCTGTGCGGGTAGCATGACCAAAGCCGTGATTGGTGATTGCTATATATAAAATGGGTCTATCCATTGGAGTGATTAGCCGTGATTTTTGCTCTTTTCTACTTGCTATGGGCAGATGTTACGTTTTTATAAGCTACCCTAATAAGAAAAACTATGTTGCTTGCGTTATATATATAGTTCACCATCTTGTTACCTTGTAAGCAGTATTGTACCTAACAGTCGCGTAAGTCCTGATCAAGAGGAGACAAGATGCAGAAGAAAGCAAGCAGACTCTTCCGAAAAGAAGCGCTAGAACACCTGTCTTCACCAGAACAACTTAATCGGCTGATGCAGGTCACAAGCCCGCAAGCTTGGTTACCTTTGCTTTCTATGGGCTTTTTGGTTGTTGTGGCTGGTACTTGGAGTGTTGTTGGGCGCATTCCACTCACCGTTACAGGCTCTGGCGTATTGATTCGACCTCGGCATGTGCTACAATTTCAAGCGCTTAGCACTGGTCAATTGTTAACTCTGAGTATCAAGCCAGGAGATGTTGTCAGGAAAGGTCAAGTACTTGCCGTCATCGACCAATCTCATATTAAGCAACAACTACAACAACAGAAAGCAAAGTTGGTTCAACTACAAGAGCAGAACCTAGACATTGATAGACTGCAAAAGCAGCAAACAGCACTAGCACTAGCAACGCTTCAGCAGCAGCAAAAAGACCTTGAAGAAAACCTGCGCCGAGAATCAGTAGCACCGAAACTGCACTCACAAACGCTTCAGGCGTTAGAGCAAAAACGACAAAGCCTTGAGCAAAGTGTGTCAAGGGAACAAGTTGCGCCGATACTGCACAAACAAATTCTCGCTGCGCTAGCAGAAAAACGCAAAAGTCTTGAGGAGGAAAAGCAACAAGATAGTGAATTGCTGCAAACCTTGCAACAACGAGTTGAAACTCGTCGTAGTCTCTTTCAAGAGAAGATTATTAGCCTGGATACACTCCTGCAATCCCAGCAGGAATTGTTAAACGCTCAAAAGCACATGTCAGAGATTTCAACACAACTCAAAGACCTGGAAGTTCAAAAAACAAACAGTGAACGTGAATATCTACAAAACCTGAGCAAAATTGACAATATCAAAAACAACGTTCAAGAAGTTGAAGTTCAAAGAACCAATGCAGAGCGGGATTATCTGCACAATCTTAACAAACTTGACGAAATCAAAACCAAAATTAAAGATATCGAAGCCCAGAAAACTAAATTGGTTCAACAAGATTTGGAGAAGTCAATAAATAAACTGAATCAAATTCAGGAAGTGAAACGCAATATTGCCCAGTTAAAGCTGCAATTAACTCAATCAAGCCAAATTATTAGTAAATACGATGGTCGCGTCTTGGAAGTTGGTGTCCTACCTGGTCAAGTTGTCAATTCTGGCACCCGTATCGGGACGATTGAAGCTGAAGACCTCAATACCAAACTAGAAAGTCTTGTTTACTTCGCCGATAAGGATGGCAAGCAAATAAAACCAGGTATGACAGTACAGGTTACACCCAGCGTTGTCAAGCGCGATCGCTTCGGTGGAATTGTTGGGGTAGTCACGAACGTTTCTTCCTTTCCTGTGACAACTCAAGAGATGACAGCACAAGTCGGTAACGAAGACCTTGCAAAGAGTCTAGCTAACAACGATGCTGCTCGCGTACAAGTCTTCGTCCAACTGCAAAAAGACCCAAACACTGTCAGCGGTTATAAATGGTCTTCCTCAAATGGACCTGCACTCAAAATTTCATCAGGTACAACGACGCAAGTCCGGATTAAAGTTGGAGAAGTTGCACCTATTTCCTACATTATTCCTATTTTTCGCTCTTGGACTGGCATTTATTAAGTAGAAGGTAGAAGGCACCAGGAGCTGAATGTGGTAAAATTCCAATCTAAAACGAGCCGCGTCCGTACACCCACGCTTTTGCAAATGGAAGCGACTGAATGCGGTGCAGCTGCTCTGGGAATTATTCTAGGCTATTACGGTCGTATTGTGCCTCTAGCCGAACTGCGTCGCGAGTGTGGCGTCTCGCGAGATGGTTCCAACGCGTTTTATCTTCTCAAAGCAGCTCAGAACTATGGCTTAAACGCCAAAGGTTTCAAAAAGTCTTTGGAAAGCCTTAAAAGTCTGAGTCCTCCCTACATTGTTTTTTGGAATTTCAACCACTTTCTGGTGGTGGAAGGTTTCGGAAAAAACCGCTTCTACCTCAACGACCCCGCCACAGGACGCCAAACAGTGTCCTTAGAAGAGTTTGACCGTGCTTATACCGGGGTTGTCCTAGTTATGGAACCAGGACCAAACTTTCACAGAGGTGGTCAAAAAACTAACATTATCTCTGCCCTCGCCTCTCGCTTGCAACACTCGTGGGGCACAATCTTATTCTGCCTCGTAACAGGATTGTTACTGACTTTTCCCAGGTTAGCTGTGCCAGCTTTTACTCAGGTTTTTGTCGATGAAATTCTCGTCTCAGAACGCTCTGAGTGGATACAACCGCTGGTGTTAGGAATAATTCTTACTACCGCGCTCAGGGGTTTTCTCGCTTGGCTGCGGCTGAACTATTTGCGGCGGCTGATGCTCAAGTTATCGGTCACGATGTCGGGGCAGTTTCTCTGGCATATTCTGCGTTTGTCAGTTGGGTTTTATGCTCAACGCTTTGCAGGTGAAATTAGCTCTCGTGTGCTACTCAACGACAAAGTTGCAGATATACTGTCAGGTCGTCTTGCCACCACGGTCATTGACGCGGTGATGATGGTGTTTTACTTTCTGATTATGCTTCAGTATGATTGGGTACTGACAAGCGTAGCCGTCTGTTTTGCCGCGATAAACTTTTTTGCTCTACAGTTCCTATCGCAAACGAGGGTAGATGCAAATATGAAACTGGCACAGGAATATGGTAAGGTCAATGGAGTGGCGATCGCCGGTATTCAAACTATAGAAACAATCAAAGCTTCAGGGCTTGAGTCTGATTTGTTTGCTAAGTTCGCCGGGAACTACGCTAAAGCCCTCAACGCTCAGCAAGAACTTGCTTTACAAACTCGAATTCTGACAGTCTTACCCACGCTTTTGACAGCGCTTACGACTGCTTCTATTTTAGTTGTCGGCGGCTATCGGGTGATGAATGGTAGTCTCAGTATTGGGATGCTGGTTGCTTACCAAAGTTTAACGGCGAGTTTTTTTGAGCCGATTAACACTTTGATTAATTTCGGCAGTATGTTGCAAGATTTAGAAGCTGACTTAAATCGCCTTGATGATGTGTTGCAAAACTCGGTCGATCCAGAAGCTCACAGGGAAGTCGCAGAAAGTGATCAATTACCAATATCCTTTCAATTGCAAGGTTCTGTTGAGTTGCGAAATATAACCTTTGGCTACAGTCGCGTAGACAACCCTTTAATAGAGAACTTTAGCCTGATTTTGAAGCCGGGACAACGAGTGGCAATTGTAGGGGGGAGTGGTTCTGGCAAGTCTACAATTGC
The DNA here is from genome assembly GCA_012031965.1 of Scytonema sp. RU_4_4. Taxonomy (GTDB): domain Bacteria; phylum Cyanobacteriota; class Cyanobacteriia; order Cyanobacteriales; family Nostocaceae; genus Brasilonema. Next base: position 16,014 of record JAAUSC010000079.1, on the reverse strand, counting down.
TAAGCTTATCTGCGGTCTTTACGAACCTTGGGATGGGGAAATTTACTTTGATGGCGTACCTAGAACCCAGATTTCTCGTTCTGTTTTGGCGAATTCTTTGGCAATGGTAGAACAGGATATCTTTCTATTTGCTGGGACGGTTCGGGAAAATCTTACCCTGTGGGATTCGACAGTATCACAAGCTGACTTGGTGCAGGCTTGCTCTGACGCAGCCATTCACGATTTAATTTTATCTATGCCAGAGGGATACGATGCCAAACTTATTGAAGGGGGAATGAACATCAGTGGCGGACAACGCCAGCGTTTAGAAATTGCCCGCGCTTTGGTTAGGAATCCGGCGGTGCTAGTGTTGGATGAGGCAACCAGTTCGCTGGATGCTCAAACAGAACTCATAATTGATAGGAATTTGCGGCGGCGCGGTTGCTCTTGTATTGTGGTAGCTCACCGACTTAGCACGATTCGAGATTGTGATGAAATTATTCTGCTGGAGCAGGGGAAAGTGGTACAGCGGGGTATTCATGAGGAGTTGTGGCTTGAAGGGGGGAAATATGTTAACTTGCTCCGCACTGAATAATATTGTGATCTTTACTCAGACAGATTTAGGTAGTTTCTGCTACTCATTCAACGGTCGGATATGGAAGTCCTGTATCGCCTACTAGGAAATGAACAACTACTGCTAGATGACCCAGAAAAGGTGTGGGTCGTTAGGAGAGGTGAGGTATCATTGTTTGCAATAAAAGTCAAGGATGAGATGCCTGTAGACGATACGCAAAGCGTCAAACCTCCGGCTTATCGCCTCACAGAGACGGCTCCTTTAGAGCATCGCCGTTATCTGTTTAGTGTGGGTGCGAAGGAAGCATTGTTTGGTACAGCAACAAATCATCCAAAATCCTTTACTTTTTTGGCGGTAGCAATCGAGGTCACAGAATTATCGCAAATTTCCATTGCAGATTTGGTGGCGCAAGTGGCGTCGGGTGAAGCAAGTGCAACAGGCTTCATAGAAAGTTGGATAAACCACTTAAATCAGATATTTAGCGCTGAATACACAGCAGCTAATGACTCGCACTACTTATTGTTGAGAGAATTGTTGAGAGAAGCGAAAAATGCTGCCAAACTGCCAAATCTTTTAGCCGATTTACATAACGATTTTTTCCATCATTTAAACTTACTCGCACAGCAAGAAATAAAGGTAGCTTTTCGCCAATTTCAGGAACGAGAGCAATTCAATCGTCAGGTTGTAGAGGGGACGCTCTCTAAATTAGCTGCGGTGTTACAACCGCAGCAACAAGCCGAGTTTTTTCAGCAAGGAACGCCGTTACTGGTGGCGGTGGGAGCAGTAGGACGAGCAATGGGGATAAAGATGAATCCTGTGGCGCAGTCTGAGGACATCAGTCGAGTTAAAGATCCAGTGGAAGCTTTAGCTCGTTCCTCCCAAATTCGTACCCGTCGTGTTGTGCTAGAGGATGGCTGGTGGCGAAAAGAGTATGGTCCACTTTTAGCTTACAACCAAAAAGAACAGCGTCCAGTAGCTTTGTTGCCAGCTTTTAGACATTATATTTTATTTGACCCAGTGACGCAGACTCGTACGCGTGTAGATAAGAGAGTAGCAGCAACACTGGTAAAAGAAGCTTATCAGTTTTACCGACCATTACCCAAAGTTATCGACAATGCACTTGCGTTGTTTCATTTTGGTATTAAGGGCTATGAAAAAGATATTGCACTCGTTGTGGGAACTGGAATCATTGGCACTCTGTTGGGAATGATCGTACCGCAGGCAACGGCACTTTTGGTGGATAATGTCATTCCGGATAGCGATCGCTCTTTATTATGGCAAATAGGGTTGGCACTGTTTGCGACCGCCATTGGAAAGTCAGCTTTTGGGATGTCCCAAGAGATTATTTCGCTACGAGTGGAAAGCGCTGCTGCTAGCGCATTACAGCCTGCAATTTGGGATCGACTCCTCAGATTAAGTCCAGCATTTTTTCGCTCCTATTCCTCTGGCGACTTGGTAAACCGCGCCTTGTCGGTGAACCAAATTCGTCAAAAATTGTCGGGGGGAACGCAACGCACCTTGTTAAGCGGACTATTTACGCTATTGAACTTGGTGCTAATGTTTATTTATAGTTGGCAACTCGCTTTAGTGGGAGTGGGTATAGCCCTGTTGGCAGCTGTAGTGACTACCGTTTCTGGCTTTCTGTTAGTACGCTTCTCGCGACGGCTACAAGAATTGGATGGCCAGATGAATGCACTGACAGTACAACTGATAAATGGGGTTGCCAAACTGCGGGTAGCGCAGGCAGAAAAACGGGCGTTTGCAGCTTGGGCGGAGCAGTACAGTCAGCGGACGAGACTTAAGGCAAGTTTCCAAAAGACTGTAGACGTAGTTTCTGTGTTTAACGAAGCACTACCTTTGCTGACTTCGGCGCTATTGTTTGCGTTAGCAGTGCTGTTTCTTCAAAAGGCTCAAGCGAACGGGAGCGGTGGATTGACGACAGGAATATTTTTAGCTTTTAATGCGGCGTTGGGGATTTTTATTGGGGGTGTGACTAACCTGAGCAATACTTTGACTGATATTCTGGCAATTGTACCACTGTGGGAACGGGCAGAGCCGATTTTGCGGCAAGAGCCAGAATATGATTCCACGAAGACAAATCCGGGTCGCTTGCTGGGTCGCGTCGCCTTAGACCATGTGACCTTTCGCTACCGCTCAGAGGGACGGCTGATTATTAATGATATCAGTCTTTATGCAGAAGCAGGGGAATTTGTCGCGATAGTGGGACCTTCCGGAAGTGGGAAGTCAACAATATTGAGGTTGTTATTGGGGTTTGAAACTCAACTATCAGGAAAAGTATATTATGATAACTTTGATTTGGCAGAATTAGACCTTGTGGCGGTGCGAAGGCAGTTAGGAGTCGTACTGCAAAATGGTCGAATTGGCTCAGGCTCGATTTTTGACAACATATCAGCTTCTGCATTAGTGTCGCACGATGAAGCTTGGGAGGCGGCGCGGATGGCGGGTTTGGCTTCTGATATCGAGCAAATGTCGATGGGGATGCACACGATTGTTAGTGAAGGCGGTACCAATCTTTCAGGAGGACAACAGCAACGATTATTAATTGCCAGAGCACTTGTCAATAAGCCGAAAATTATCTTAATGGATGAAGCGACTAGTTCTTTGGATAATCGCACACAAGCAATAGTCACTGGGAGTTTAGAAGAGTTGAACGCAACTCGGATAGTGATTGCTCATCGCCTCAGCACGATTCGTCATGCTGACCGAATTTATGTGATTGAAGCTGGTCGGGTGGTACAGACGGGTACATTTGAGGAACTGGTTAATACTGAGGGGCTATTTGCTCAACTGGTAGCTAGGCAGATGGATTGACACTCCGTTACATAACACCTACCCAAAGCTACTCATAACTGGACTTTTCTATACTAATAGAGCCTAAGTGATGGGGCGATCGCCTTCATCAAAAATATAGCGCTTCTCGTTTGAATCAAGTACAGATTTATCTGCGTCGAGGGTGCGTAAGAAAGCGGGAAGCCGCCTTCGGCGTCTACATCTGCGGTTCCTTAATTCTTTGATGTATTGCACCCAACTGATAACCGCTATAATGACTATCTTGAAGCTGCCCTGTAAACTGGGATAAAAGAATAGCAAGACAGTCCAAAATACTAGACTTTCCAACACCATTGATACCGATAAGTACAGTTGGTTCCATTTCCACGAAATCAAGCGTCAAATCGTCGATTCCACGAAAAGATTTCATTTTTAGGCGCTTGACTTTCATAAGTTATCACTCATTGGAATTGCATAATAGATTTTTTGTATAAATTAGGATTTGGGCGATGTTGAACCGCAGATGCACAAGAGATATACGCAGATAAATTCTTTGTGTATATCTGTGTATATCTCTAGTTTCATTTTCCTAAAAGTTGACTTTTGTAGGAGGTTTAATGATTAGGTTGACTTGAGTTGAACAATACCTTGATCAAAAACGCGATTATCAGTGCCTATACCACTAATTTCTATTCTATCTGCATAGACTTCATAGGCAGCAAAACTCAACTTCTGTGCCGAATATTCTGTCCATTCGGAACGATCTACAGGACGAGTACCCGCACCACCGCCACATATTAAATAAGTTGTTCCATTAATCGAACGAGTGCGTTCATAATGATGTTCATGACCATTTATATATAGTTGAACACCGTATTTTTGAAAGAGTGGGGTAAAGGTTTTAATGAAAGTTGGATTGCTGCCATACACTCCCGATGCATACACTGGATGATGACCATACACAATTTTCCAAGGTGTATTAGAGGCACTTAATTCTTGCTCCAACCATTTTAGCTGCTTTTCCCAATCAGCATTGGTGTTCGTATCTAAAACAAAAAATTGCACATTATCGCGTTGAAATGTGTAATATCGCCCCTTCATATTAAAATTGAGATACTTCAATTGAAGGTCGCCGTTTGCCGTGCGAATATCATGATTTCCCAGAGCAGCCTGAAATTTCACACCTTGCTTGAGTAGAGGTGCATAGGGACGCTCAAACACTGCATTAATTTTTTCCATTTCACCGTTGTTGTAGATATTATCACCAGCTAAAACGACTAAATCATAGAGACTTTTGCTGTGATAATTAGTCATTGCCTTAGCTACGGCGTACTGTCCTTGATCTCCAGTACCTGTATCTGCGACAGAAACAAAACGCAGTAACAAGTTGTTGTTGGCTGGAGTAGGGGGTATAGCCGCTTTTGATGCAGCCATTCCAGTGTTTTTGCCAGCTTGACGAGTGACACAACCTAGAAATCCTAAACCAATGGCGCTGAGGCTACTGAAAAACAAAAATTGACGACGTTTCAGTTTCATAAATTATCAAATTCAATAAATAGTAAAGTATAGCCGATGCCAATGAAGTGATAAATTAGGGCTGAGGAGGCTGCACCCGCAAGAATAAAGTCTCTTGTCTTTGATTTGCAGCTGTCGGTGAAAGTTCCATGTCTCAAGATAATCAGAATTCCCAACCACCATTCTCACCACCAACCGAACCGAATCAGCCGCAACCGACGGTTGAGTCGGCGTCTCAACTTACCCAAAAACAATATCAGAGAGTCCAGCCAATTTGGAAGGCAGTAACTGTCCGAATTTTAAGAGGGACAATTGGGGTATTAGAAACAACTGTAGAGAAATTAGAGACACAATCCCTTCCTGGTACTGAGGAAACTCCCGGTTTTTTCCAAAAGCTTCAGCTAGCGTGGAGTGCAGCTTTAGGCAAAATTCGCTCACTGTTGGGCGAAAATTTATCGACTAAGTTATCGGATACGACTTTAACAGGGATAATTGCTGGAATTGCAGTGATTCTCGTTTGGACAACTTCTACGGTGTTCGGTGGTAAACCTACTGAAGTCGCAACTGTTCCACCAGAGGTAGAAACACCTCCTGCAACGATAACGACTTCACCAGAGGTAGAAATACCTCCCACGCCATCAGTAGCTGAAGAAACTCCGCCGCCCGTAGAGGAAATCACACCACCATCCACCGAAGAAACTCCGCCGCCTGTAGCTGAAGAAACTCCGCCGCCTGCGGAAGAAACTTCGCCACCAGAACCAGAAGCGGAACCGATTCCCACACCGACTCCCACCCCAACACGACTTTTGACGCCAGAGCAAACCTTAATTGCAGCTATCGAAAATCAAGTAGCAGAGATTAGCGATCGCTTTGCTTCGGGTTTGATAAAGTCAATTCAAGCTAACTTTCGTAGCAGTCGTCTTGCTATCACAATTAGTGATGATTGGTATAATCTCAAACAATCTGAACAAGACAAACTCTTGGCTCAGATGCTACAACGTTCCAAAGAACTGGATTTCATCCATTTGGATATTGTTGATTCACAGGGTCAGCTAATAGCACGGAATCCTGTTGTTGGTACTGAGATAATTGTTTTTCAACGGCGAGCAGCAACTTGAATTCGTATCAGATGTATCAGGCTTATTGCGTTCCTTGGTGCTATTGAAAAGCTTAAAATCACTTTATTGCAGAAACCTGTTTTTTTTAGATAGAATTCACAAAAAGGTTAAAAACCTAACACAATGTTTCAGTCTTCAAACCGCTACTCGCTTCTCCGAACCGGCTTCTTAGGTGGAGTGTTGGCTACAACTACTGTACTATCCTTAGTCGGCTCAGTACGATCTCGTCCAGTGCGCGCCGAGTTACAGGATAGTCCAAAAGCTTTGATAGATGAAGTCTGGCAAATCGTCAACCGCCGCTATGCTGACAGCACATTCAATCAAGTTGACTGGCGAGCAACCAGACAAAGCTTGTTAAGCCAGGAATACACCTCTCGTGAACAAGCTTACACAGCTATACGTGACGTCTTAAAAAAGCTAGAAGACCCTTACACTCGCTTTTTAGACCCCAAGCAAAACCAAGCCTTGAATGAGCAAACAATTTCTGGAGAAACCTCAGGAATTGGGATTCAGATAAAACTGGATGAAAAAACTCAGCGCCTCACCATTGAAAAAGCTCTGGAAAATTCCCCAGCTTTCACTGCTGGGATTAAAGCTGGAGATCAGATTTTAGCGATTGATGGCAAACCTACTAACGGCATGAAACTCGAAGACGCTTCCAAACTGATTCGTGGAAAGGTTGGTACACCAGTCGTCTTACGAATTGGACGGCAAGAGCAGAAAACTTTTGACGTGAAAATCACACGTACGAATATAGAATTGCCGAAAGTGAGTTACACTCTCAAGCAGGAAGGTTCCAGGCGCGTTGGCTACATCCGTTTATCAGAGTTTAGTGCAACTGCACCCAAGCAAATGCGACAGGCAATTGAGAACCTCAGTCGCCAGCAGGCTGGAGGGTTTGTCTTAGATCTGCGCGGTAATGGAGGCGGGTTGCTGGCTGCAAGTGTGGAGATTGCCCGAATGTGGTTAGATCAGGGTGCAATCGTCCGCGAAGTAGAACGTACAGGTGGCTCTACGGAGTTCAAAGCTAATCGCACAGCATTGACACAAAAGCCTTTGGTGGTTTTGGTAGATGGAAATTCTGCTAGTGCTAGTGAGATTCTTGCTGGAGCACTTAGGGATAACAATAGAGCCATGATTGTTGGGAGTAAAACCTTTGGCAAAGCTTTAGTTCAGCAACTTTATTCTCTCTCAGATGGTTCAGGATTGACAGTTACTGTAGGTCGTTACTTCACGCCAAAGGGAGCGGATATTAACAAAATAGGGATTATGCCTGATGTCAAGATAGACTTGACATATGCCCAGCTGCGGCAGCTAGTCACGAATCCAGCATTGATTGGCACTCAATCTGATCCTCAGTATGCTCGAGCGATCGCGGTTTTGCTCAACAACTCTTTTACTGCTAAATCCTCGCTAAATCAACCGTTTATCTCATCAGGAAAAAGCTAGTACGTGGCGGCGGAAATAAAGCTACCATCACCAAGTAGGTAAAAAGCTTGCAGCATCTTGGTTCTTTCTTTTGACCGCAACGCTCTTGCTGCCTACGGCACGCTGCGCTAACAAGGGCATGCTTTTGCCTTGTTGTACTAGCGCCATCACCGAAGCCGTTTCATAGAAAACGACTTCGACTACATTTGAACCTATCCCACTAATATATTAGGTAGATCTATCCAAATCTCTGTTCCAAGATTTCAGCAGGAACGTTGTTTCGCTTGGTATCAACGTAAATATCGTCGTCTAGCTGTACGCCCGTGAACGTCAAAACTATATTTTGATGCATTTATTCACCTTGCTACTATCTTGCTACTATTCATATCTGGATTCAAAGAATTTTATTAGTGGGATAGGTTCATGAGAATTTTCTCACAAATAGTTCATCTTCTTTTCATTAACAGAGTGAAGAATGAATATTAATAGAGAGAGTGTTAATTTCTCTACTTTATCTCACTACTGACCTCTTATCCTTTATCGGGAGGGTGCGTATGAATCCTAAATTCATCTTTGGCCTATTCATGAGCGCCAATGTCGGATTGTTGTTATCAATAGTGAGTCCATCGGCTACCGCCGCTGTGCTTTCAGAGCGACCTGTGTCAGCACGGCAATCGTCCATTGAAGTTGATGTGGTTGATTTAGATCGTCGTGAGTCTTCTGAACTCATCCTAGCGGGAAATAGCAGCAGCAATAGCAGCAGCAATAGCAGCAGCGATAGCAGCAGCAATAGCAGCAACAATAGCAGCAACAATAGCAGCAACAACAGCAGCAGCAACAGCAGCAGCAACAGCAGCAGCAATACCAGCAGCAACAGCAGCAGCAATACTAGCAGTGACTCTGGTGACTCTGTTCTTGACTGGTTGGGCTTATAGTGAGGAGTGAAGCTTTAAGTTTTAGAGCTATTAGACATATCTGCAAATTAACATACAAGCCCTATAAATCAAGGGTCAAAACTTAATTTACGGATATGTCTATTACAGGGGGCGAAAATCGATTGTTAAAAACAGCACTTGTGCTGTCGAGATTCCAGCAGATCGATTTAGGGTTCCTCGCCCCCTTTTCTTCGTTTATTGACAGCCTAAAATGATTAATCGCTGGAAGGTTTTTTCGTGTCATAAGTTTAAGCATTAAGTTCAGGCATTAATATGTCATGAAGACTTTGCAACAGCTACTTGCACCGTATCCAGCCGACCAGTTTTTTGCAGAGTACTGGACGCAAAAGGCAATTCACATTTCAGCAGATCATTCTCAGAAGTTTCAAACCTTTTTCTCATGGGGCGATCTTAATGATCTGCTGAACTATCACAAACTCACACCTCCAGATTTACGCTTCTCAATGGATGGCAAATTGTTGCTGGAGACGCCTGCTCCGCGAGACTGGAGCGATCGCCTGCGTCAGGGAGCCACACTCATCGTCAACGCGGTTCATCATCGTGTTCCGACAGTAGCTGAACTCGCGGCAAATCTTCGCTATGACATTGGCTATGAAACCCACGTCAATTTGTATTGCTCGCCAGCTCAATACCAAGGATTTGAATGTCACTACGATACTCACGATGTGCTGATCCTACAGATCGATGGTGAAAAGAAGTGGTTTGTTTATCGAGAAACGGTGCTCTATCCTACTCCAAATATGAGCTCGGCAAACCAGCCTAAACCAGAGGAGCCACCCTATCTAGAGTGTGTGCTCAAGGCTGGAGATTTGCTTTACATCCCGCGAGGACACTGGCACTATGCTGTCGCTTGCGAACAGCCATCTCTCCATCTCACTGTCGGGATAGAGTCACAGACGGGGCTTAACTGGCTTGCCTGGCTCATCCGTGACCTAGAAACGAATCCCAACTGGCGGCAAACCTTGCCTGTTGTCGTAGATGGTAACATGAATGCTTTGGAACAGGAGTTAGCCAAGCTGCGGCAGAATCTTATCGAGACTCTACATCAACCTGACATTCTGCACAGGTATATTGATGCTCTAGCTTATCGTGCTTTGCCACCGCTTCCAGTCTCCTTACCTGCCCAGATGGGAGCTGACATTTTTCCAAATGGATTCATGACTCGGTTTACTTGGTCTCCACTGCATCGCATTCGCGTCAAGCAAATAGGCGAGGAACACTATCAGGTGCAGGTTGGAGCAAAACAACTTGACCTAAAGGGAATCCCGGTGAACCTAGCAGAAAATTTATTCAATCGAGATGAGTTTAGTCTGTTTGACATTGCCGATTGGGCACCGGATCTCAACTTAGAGGGTGATATTACACCACTCATGACACGCCTCATCACAGAAGGGGTTTTGCAGGTCAAGACTGATTAATGATATGTAAGTAGAGTTCAACACTTTGCTATAGGCAGCTTGATATTTCATCCTGATGTAGAAACCCGTTTGAATTTTTCAAGATTCAGACGGGTTTTAGACTTTTCTATCGCAATTTTGCATATTTTTAACCCACATTCCGCACCCATTTGTACTACTAACCATCTTTGCTCTATTCCTGCATAGCTAAGCTAAAACACATCTAACTTGCATAATTTAAAGTTTTGATAAAAAGCATCAAACTCTTTTATCTCTTACTCTGCGCCCTCTGCGCCTCTGCGGTTTCAAATGCGAGTTAAATGTGGAACAGCTTAACTGTTTTTTCAACATATCGCTATTTTTCCAAGATTCCCGATATATTGTCTGTCTACATCATCCGTTGTCTTCCCTTTCTTTTTATCTCCTGTCTCATCAATGCAAAGAACGATGGTTGCACCCTTTATACCCTTTATACCTTTTATTAACTAATATTTTTTAGACTTTGCTATGGAGAAAATAAGCAAAATATACGAGAGCGAATCTATGTACAAATATTACCAAAAATAAAAGCAAAAACTTTACATAAAATTTACACGAAAATTGAAATAGTTTACGGATTTTTACTGAACAAAAATAGCTATGTCAAGCTAATATGTATACATGCACATCATTCTTCTTCTGGAACTTTTGAGTTAAAAATAATGGAAAAGATTATAAAAACTTGTTAAAAAACAGTTTTAACAACCACAGTTTACATTGAATCAGCGTAATAGAATGGGATTCTCTTGTAGAGGAAATGCTCACAGGTGATACTGCCATTCTAGGTATGCAGCATACATTTTTTCTTAGGGTTTACTTTATCGGATATCTAAACTTGCTTAATACATTCGCTCACTGCTAGCTGTTATGATTTTGCGTACAGCTAACTGCTCTTGCTTGCTTGTCTTTGCAAAAAGCATTCAACTTAGTAGTGAAAATAAATCTTGATTCTCAGCACATAGTAAATCATGAAGTGTTTTGCGAATCGGTGCAGATTTTGCTTTAGCTAAACTGCTAAGTCCTTACACAACTTTGTTACTCTTTTCAAGACAATTTACAAGATTTTGGTTGTTTAAAAAATAACTTTATCCTCACTTCTCTTGCCTGTGAATTTTCTCCAAGCAAGATGAAAACTTGTCTTCTGCCTGTGCTCTTGTGCGCTTTATTTTATCTCTTCTACTTTTTAGAGGCTCGTCATTCAAAGGAAATTGAGGTAAAATGAGCAGATCTTATTAAGCAATGAAAGATAAAAATTAAAAATCATATTGCATATTGTGAAAATTTGTTATAATTTTTTATCATATAGGCATGGTCAAATCATTTCATTCATAGTCCCATTCATCTCTAGAGAGTTTAAGTAAAATTGCCTAAGTCAATACTTTCATTGATGCAAACATTACATAGTAGCGGAAATATGTAGTTGTTTAGTAAAACAAAGATTTCTGGATTTCAAACAGAGCAAGATTATGATCTACAGATGCAAAAAAAAAGATTTAAATTGGCTGTTTGAACTAAGAAAAAACAACGGCTTTCATTTAAAAAGAGACAATTAATTGAAAAAAAGAACTCTCAATGAAGCTGTGACAAATGAGTCGCCAGAGCTATTTTTGCTGTTCTTAGCGCTTAGCGATTTATATTAGACCTCTTGCAAAAGTCAATTATTGGAATCCCAAAACAGATAAATTATCTGTGTTTGTCTGCGTCCATCTGCGGTTCCAAATACCCTAAAATCAGATTTTTGCAAGAAATCTATTTGCTATTCAATAATTGATCATTGTTATGATGAAAATAACAGCAATAACTTAAACATTGGTGCATTTACAACCAAATCACAATTTACGTTCTAAATGGAGTTATTTCAAAAATGCAATTAGATGACTTGGTATCGAGTGACAGTATAGAAAAAGAAGCGTGGACAGCCTTGGAAAGGTCAATTCTCTACTATAGAGGTCGTCCTATAGGGACGCTAGCTGCTTATGATGCAACAGTAGAGGCGCTGAATTACGACCAATGTTTTGTTCGGGATTTTGTCTCTTCAGCTTTAATTTTTCTTATTAAAGGTAGAGCGGATATCGTCCGCAACTTTTTAGAAGAAACTTTAAGGTTACAGCCTAAAGAAAGGGAATTGAATGCTTACAAGCCGGGTCGAGGTTTAATGCCAGCTAGCTTTAAAGTTGTATGCGAAGGTGAGGAAGAATATCTAGAACCCGATTTTGGTGAACACGCTATTGCGCGAGTCACACCTGTTGATTCTTGCTTGTGGTGGGTTATTTTATTGCGTGCTTATGTTGTTGCTACGAGAGATTTTTCTTTAGCCTATCAACCTGACTTCCAACACGGTCTGAGATTGATTATGGAACTGTGTTTGGCAACTCGGTTTGATATGTACCCCACGCTGCTGGTTCCAGATGGTGCTTGTATGATTGACCGTCGTATGGGTATCTATGGACACCCATTGGAAATTCAAGCTCTATTTTTTACTGCATTGCGTGCTGCTAGAGAACTGCTGGTTTGTCAGGGTAATGAAGATATTGTTACAGCTATTGATAATCGTTTACCGCTTCTACAGGCTCATATTCGCCAGCATTATTGGATGGATCTTCATCGTTTAAATAAGATTTATCGCTTTAAGAGTGAAGAGTATGGTAGAGCAGCAGCTAACCCCTTCAATATATATGCAGATTCACTACCTTATTATGAACTGGACAAGTGGTTGCCAAGAAAAGGGGGTTATCTAGTTGGTAATGTTGGACCTTCACAGCTAGATACTCGCTTCTTTTCTTTAGCAAACATGATGGCTATTGTCTCAGACCTTGCCAGTGAAGAGCAATCACAAGCAATCATGAATCTCATCGAGGAGCGATGGGAGGATTTGGTGGGAGATATGCCCATGAAAATTTGTTTCCCAGCTTTGGAAGACCAAGAGTATAAAATAGTCACTGGATGTGACCCCAAAAACATACCCTGGTCATATCATAATGGTGGAAGTTGGCCAGTTTTACTGTGGTTTTTATCAGCAGCTGCTGTAAAAACGAATAGAATGGAGCTTGCACACAAAGCTGTTGAAATTGCACAAGCACGCTTACATCTAGATGAATGGCCAGAGTATTACGATGGTAAGAAAGGGCGACTTATTGGGAAGCAAGCCAGAAAATATCAAACTTGGACAATTGCTGGATTCTTATTAGCAAAAGAACTATTACGCAACCCTACATTTTTACCTTTAGTCACTTTTGCGTCATTTAGTGTAGAACCTGCTTCTCGGGCTTGTGAGTTTGAACTCGTTGAGGTTAATACTCTATATTTCGGTTAAGTCTTGTCATATAACTTAAAGTTCATTCTGACATCAGGGTGCCTTACGCTTATGTAAGCGCACCTTGTTGCTTCAATGCATTTCACTTATCTCGGCAAAACTGCCAGGATACTTGCTATCATTAGTTTGTTCAATTTTGAACTTTGTTAGCGCAGCGGGACGCAGTCCATTTTGAATTTTGAATTATTTACATCCCCCCGTCAACTAGCTTTTATTGCCTTGCGAGACGTTCACAAGGGGGCTTATGCTGACATTGCCCTAGACAGAGTGCTGCAAAAAGCAAATCTAACAGATACTGATCGCCGCCTCGTTACAGAATTTGTTTATGGCTGTACGAGAAGACAGCGCACTCTTGACGCCTTCATCGACCAACTTGGTAAAAAGAAATCCCACCAACAGCCAAAAGACCTCCGCACTATTTTACATTTAGGCTTATACCAACTACAGTATCAGGAGCGTATTCCTGAAAGTGCTGCTGTCAATACGACTGTCCAACTTGCCAAAGAGAATGGCTTTTCTGGACTGACGGGTTTTGTTAATGGTCTATTGCGACAGTATATCCGTTTAGAGAAGAAAGAAAATGAAACAAACAAGGATGAAGAAAGTTTTCTATCTTCTTTCTTCGCTCTTCAATCTTCTGACCCCATAGAACGCTTGGGTATTTTATACAGCTTTCCTGACTGGATTATTCAAGTCTGGGTGGAACAATTTGGTTTAGCACAAACAGAGCAACTTTGCTTATGGATGAATAAAACTCCAGCCATTGATTTGCGAGTCAACCCCCTTTACACTTCACCAGAAGAAGTGGAAGCGGCGTTGACATCTGCTGGTGTTGCGTTTCAACGAGTTCCCCAGTTACCGCAAGCTTTACGATTGACGAGTAACGCTGGTCCTATTCAAAATCTACCTGGTTATCACGAGGGTTGGTGGACTGTACAAGATAGTAGCGCCCAGTTGGTGACTCATTTACTCGACCCTCAACCAGGTGAGGTAGTCATTGATGCTTGTGCTGCACCAGGGGGTAAAACAACTCACATTGCAGAATTGATGAGGGATGAAGGAAAGATTTTTGCTTGTGACCGCACTTCCTCGCGTCTAGTGAAACTCCAAGAAAATGCTCAACGGCTGAAGTTAAAATCTATTGAGATTTGTACTGGTGACAGTCGCAATATGCCCCAATTCCAAAATACTGCTCACCGTGTCCTACTAGATGTACCATGCTCTGGTTTGGGTACTTTGCATCGCCACGCTGATGCTCGTTGGCGACAGACTCCAAAAACTGTAGAAGAACTCTCGGTGCTTCAAAAAGAACTCGTATCACATACATCTACTTTTGTCAAGCAAGATGGTGTCCTCGTTTATTCCACCTGTACACTGCATCCAAAAGAGAATGAAGCTGTGGTTTCGTCTTTTCTAGCTGAAAATCCAAATTGGGAAATTGAGCCTCCTAGTGCTGATTCTCCTGCTGGTGCTTACTCCACTCCACAAGGCTGGATTAAAGTCTTACCCCACGAACAGAATATGGATGGCTTTTTTATGGTGCGCTTAAGAAAAACCAAGAATTAAGGGTAAGATTTTTTGATAAATGGGAAATAGGATATGGGGAATAGGGAAAATAGTTATGAAGACTAATTCCCAAGTCCTAATTCTTTAAGAAAAAATCATGGTTAATAATTCCAGTGTAAAAAACTTAGTAAAAATCCTGATTGGAGCTGCTTGGATTGATGGCAGAATTCAGCCAGAAGAGAGACAATATCTTCGCAAAATAGCTCAAGAAAAGGGTGTGGCTAATGAGCCAGAAATTCAACCTTTGCTATATGAGCTGGTTCCTGTACAGCCAGAACAGTTTTACGAGTGGGTGAAGGAATATTTAGGCGATCGCCCCAGTCAAGAAGATAGCCAAAACCTGATGGAAGCCATCAGTGGTTTAATTTACAGCGATGGCGAAGTTGCGATAGAAGAAGCAAAACTCCTAACAAAACTACAACAATTATCAGACACAAATGATTCAAGCCAAACTGGGTATAATGCCATTCTCAAACAAATTCAAAAGCTTTACCGTCGTTGGGTTGAGGTTCAAAATTGAATAGAGTCCACCAGTCTTGAGTTTTGAGCAATGAGTGCTAAGGCACTTGCCTTGAAATAAAATACCAGCCGTCAAACTTAGATCCCTCGTTACCAACCCGTCAACCCGAAATACGGCTGGTATTTTATTTTTACGGTCTCCCCTAAGCAGTGCTGAGTCGGTGAGTATCGATTTGTCGAGTCAAACAAAGACTTTTTGTTCTCCACTCGGAACTCGCAACTCATGACTCGGTACTGATAAAGCACTCACAACTCAGCACTGTCTAGGACTTTGGCTCACCCAGTCCTCAAGTCGGATCTTTGTCTACTTTAGGGACAAAATCAGGACGCTCTTTGTCTTCCCAACCCACGGGACGCTTAGAGTTGTACCAAGCAATTGAGCCAACGGTGACAGCAGCTATAAAGCCAATAACATACACAGCTGTGAAAGCCCAAGGAAATTGGTATGGTTCTTTGGCTGCTTGCGCTGCTGCTTCCATCAAAAAATACATGAGTATAAGCTCCTATAGTCGGCAATACTACATAAGACGGTATAGAAAGAGCGTATCACCAACATCCACCGCAGGGGAGAGGAATAGAGCTAAAAATGGGAAGTAAAGAAGTGTAAAGGTCATGCATCGTTCAGTTTACTCTCCACTCAAACAACCGTTTGCCAAACTCTTCTCCATTCCAGTCCTCAACGAGAACGCGAGGTAATTTCAGGCGATCGCACCGCCGCCGTACAGTACCAGGAGAAGTTGTGCAAGCACTCGTAAATCCCCGCTTCCCATACTAAAGCTGTTGTTTCCTCAGAATAGTTGCCGTGGGGATAGGCAAAACT
>JAAUSC010000280.1 GCA_012031965.1 Scytonema sp. RU_4_4 | reverse complement strand
TGTCCAGTGGTTTCAATCCCCTTGCGGGGAAGTAGATAATTTCAACACTAGAGAATTCTATGAAAAAGCAAAAACTTTTGTGTTTCAATCCCCTTGCGGGGAAGTAGATAATTTCAACCTAAAGGAGAAAAGGATTATGTACGAAAGTACGAGTTTCAATCCCCTTGCGGGGAAGTAGATAATTTCAACATTTCAACCTTGAATAAGATGCGAAAGACTCCCGGGGGGCTTGTTTCAATCCCCTTGCGGGGAAGTAGATAATTTCAACATACAACTCCATGACTGCAGGGAGTATTTGTGATGTTTCAATCCCCTTGCGGGGAAGTAGATAATTTCAACTGCTGTAACTTACAACCTTTGATTTATTTAGTTGCCAAGGTACGATTGCGCGGGTCATGAATAAAAGTACCATTTCAGCCATTAGGTGTCAAGTCATTGAAGTTGAAAAATCGTCTCAAACCCAGTTTTGGCAAAGGTTTGAGCAAGTGCGCGGCTCTTCTTTTGGCGACAAATCTCTCAAACTCAGAACTGATAAGCTTTTGAGGCGCAAATTTGCTTATGGTTTTCAAAACAGCTACCCATTCGCGCCTTGGTGTATCCTTCACAAGGTTTGAACGCTGAGCTGACACGAATGAGCATTGCTGTGTCTTACAGGACTGCTTTGTATTTTACACAATTGAAACCCGCTGTATCTTCAGGATTATTGTGTGTTTTGTATTGTGTGTTCTGTGTTTTTCTCAATCGTTGAAGTTGTCGATTCTGCAGTTGGTGTTATTGTCACCCCTGGAGTCGGTATAGCTTCGATTTGTGAAGTCGGTACTGGAGTTGGAGTTGGTGTAAAAGTCGGAGTCAGTGTAGGTTCTGCAGTTGGTTGATTGAGTTCAACGTTTGGCGTCTGTGATGGTGTGAGAGTTGGGGTAGGTGTAGGTTCTGCTGTTTCTTCTGCTGTTGGTGTTGGTACGATAGTTGTGTCTGGGGTCGGTTGTATAAATGTGGGTACATCTGATTTTGTAGGTGCTGGTGCTGGTGTAGGTTTTCTTTTAGACTTCTCGCGCTTGGGAACTATTGGCTGTTGCTCTTCTAAATTTGGTGTGATTGGTGGACTGATTTTAGGTGTGGCTGCAGGTAGAGGTGATAGCGGAAAAAGCGTGGACGGAGGTTCGATAATTAATGATGGTGTGGTGGTTACTGTAGGTTTCTCTTTGGGAACAACAGATGACGGTTTGACAGTTGTTGTCGGCGTAGCGGTGGATTTTGCTGAGGGTGTTGGTATGAAACGATGCCAGTTAAACCAAGCTAGCAATCCCCCTGATGCTAAAATTCCAGTTGTGATGATTCTTTTTGGAGAAAGCACAACGTTTTTGTAGACACGTTTGCTGGAGGAGGAAGTGTTTTCCGATGAAACTATATTCATTCGAGTCAGCAGGTGCTGAACGTTGGATGACTGGGAATCACCATCCTCTTTTGCTGAGTCTTGTAAATTTTTTTCCTGATTATTGTGAGTTTGTGAAGATGGAGAATTGTCCAACAAATTAAGATTGTGGCGAGTTGCAGCAACTCCCATCCCATTATCAAGAGATTCTTGTAATTGTATTGCTTTGGTAAAATAATCTTGAGCTGTGCTGTTTTCTTCTAAACAAAGAGCACGACTTCCTAATTGATGCAATGCCCAGGCTTGTGCTGCTTTATCTCCTTCGGCTTGAGAGGCTTGTAGTCCCCTTTCAAGCATTTGTCCCCACAAATCCCATTGCTTACTTAAAGCGAGTGTACTTTCCACTGCTTTTACCAAGCGCAAGACATCTTTCCAACGGCTATCTCTAACTGCTACCTCTAAGATTTGGGCAATCGGATCAATTTGTGCTAGTAAAATTGTGGGTTGCTGTTGGTGGCGTTCAGCCCAATCTACAAAGTAGGCGATCGCCTTTTCCAAAAGTCCTGTTAACTTCCATTCTGGTGGCAGGATTTCTACTATAGTTTTACTGACCTTATATTGAGAACCCTCAAGCTGCACAAGATGACGTCTACGTAATTGTTCGAGTGTATCAAAAGCACCAGATATCTGTGTGATACCAGTGACTTGTTCATTTTCAAGCCCAATACCACCCATAACAGCTAACAACTCCAGAATGATTCTTTCTGATGTTGATAGCGATGTTATTATTTGTTGGAGTAAAAAGTTGCCTGGAGCAGAGGTAGGCAATTGACTGACCACTTCAGCAAGGGAACATCCTTCTTCGTGTATACTTGCCATCACTATCTGCAGGTGCATCGGGTGCCCATCCAAAATACTATACAGCGAATTTGCCGCAGGTTGTTCTTCCTCCTTCAAAGGACGTTGCAACTCCCTTTCCATCAAAGCCAGAGCATCATTGATGGGAAGTCCAGAAAGCATCATTGAGCGCCCCTTTTTCTTCATGCGACTCGTTGATGAAGCAATAAGGAAGGTGCAATTGCTAGCTATATTCATCAGCTCCTGCAATTCCTCTTGGATGAGTCCATCATCATCTAGCACGACAAGAGCTTGTTTTTCCTGAATTTGTTGACAGATTTGCTGATGAGTTGGTTTGTAGGAAATATGACTTTCATAAAAAGCATCCCATATAGACTGAAGTAAATCTCCTACATTAGGATGGGGGGGAGATAGGCTAATGATACCACTAGAAAAAAGCGATTTGACTTGATGATTGTGCTGTAAGTGACGCAATAAAACCGTTTTTCCACAACCAGATGGACCACAAAGTTCTACCGATTGTCCAGCTTGAAAAGCAGCAATAGCTTCTTTGATGAATTCTTGTCGATCCAGTAACTTATCTAAGTGTTGCTGAAGTACCAATGGAGTGGAACGCGACCGCAAAGTAGGTTTTTCTTCCTGAGTTGCTATATTCACAATAGCACCATGAGGTGAATTCATCTTTATGATCCAATTTCCAACTACCAGTTGACCATTCATTTCCTCCAGGAATTTTGTTACTATATTGTTCTGAGTCATAGATTTTTCTTCAATCAGATTTAGATTACTTTTCCCTATTAATCGCAATATAGCTATTATTAATGATATGCATTGTACATATATTTTTTAATCCTGAAACAACAATAAGTACAAATACTTATAAAGTGTAGAGCAGTAGATCAAGAAATAAAGAACTACAGATGTAGACGCCCGGAGAGCAGTGAGTCAGTCTGGTGGACGGATTCCCCTAAACCGCACTGGCTCATCCGTAGGTAACTGACTCTCTGATTGCGCGAACCTGTAGGGCTGAGCGGAGGGTACACAGATAAGTCTGTACTTTTTCATGACTGTTGTGATTTTATATACTAAAAAAGGCTTAAAACTGTCATTCTGAGCGAAGCGAAGAATCTCACCAGATGCTTCGTTTCACTACGTTACACTCAGCATGACATAAGTTCAGCTTTTACCCGTTTGCAGTATAACATGCCTATACACGAAAAGAAGTGCAACACTCAACAGTAAATAAGCTAAAAACTGGCTTCTGTTTTAGCGAAAAGACTTGAGAGTGAATCAAGCCCGTATAAACAGGCTATCAAATCAAGAGTTTAAAAGCCAGATTCAATATTACAAGTATTCTCCATAGAATGAATACATCAGGACAAATTTCATGGAGAATACTTATTTCATATCGCTTATCTGAATGGTAACCTAGGCTTTTTGAACCGGGACATCAACCACTGTCCCAGCCCTTGAATCAGTGAGTACCTTATTGTCATCAGTGAAGTTAAGTCTCACAACTTTGTACCTAGCGTCTTCTATCTTAGGTAGTGTTAATGTCAAAATACCATTCTTAAACTCTGCTTTGACTTCCTCATTCTTGACTGGAACAGGTAAAGAAATCGTCCTTTGAAACTTTCCATAGCGCAACTCAGAACGAAAACAGCCACGCTCATCAGTTCTGCTTTCATAGCGACTTTCACCAGCAATGTAAATTGCTTGTCGTGCTACTTGAACCTCTAAATCTTTCCCTTCCACACCAGGAAGTTCAGCACGTAAAATTAAGTCTTCGTTTGTATCTTTTAGCTCAATCGCAGGTGCCCAACTTGTTGTTTCCTCGCGATTAAGACTGAATAACTCGTCAAAAATTTTATCCATTTGACGATTCAGGATTTCAATTTCTTGGAATGGTCGCCAACGTATGAGTGCCATAATTTTATTACCCTCCTTTGTCGCAGTGTTATCACTGAACAAAAGGTTGACTTACATAATGATCTATAAAGACACAATCAAGATGTAAACAGTAGAGTTTAAAGTGAAGGTTTCTTGATTGCCTTTCTTTTTATATTATCAAAAGCGAATCTGGACACTGGCAAATTTAAGATTTGATATCGAAAATAAGGGCTTGCAGGTGGTGCAAAACTCGGAACACCTGTGGACAATAAAGACTCAGTTCAGGTATTGATTTCAATACCTATTCCTGCACGCTTTGCGCGAGAGCATGTTTGCTTGACTGACAAAAGGTGATTCTCCTTCAAAGAACTCTGTTTCACCGCCCTTTAAGCATCTACAACCGTGATCGTGCAATTATTTCCGGCGCTCTTGCAACTTGCGATAAACCGTCTTTAAGTCAACTTTATGATGAGCCAATGCCACGAGTGTATGGTAAAGTAAATCTGCGACCTCTGAAGCGATCGCCTCCGGCTCATCATCTTTACAAGCCATCACGACCTCAGCGGTTTCCTCCCCCAGCTTTTTCAAAATCTTGTTGTCGCCACCTGCGAACAGTTTACGAGTGTAGGAATCTTCTTTGGGGTTGTCACGGCGATCGCATATCACAGCAAACAATTGCGACAATGTATCCCCTGGTGGCGGGACGATTTTTGCATCCACTTGGTGAAAACAGCTGCGCTCACCAGTATGGCAGGCTATATCTCCTATCTGCTCTACACTTACCAATAGCGCATCACTATCGCAATCATAACGGATACTTTTTACTGTCTGAATATGCCCAGAAGTCGCTCCCTTATGCCACAATTCCTGACGGGAACGACTCCAAAACCAAGTTTCTCCAGTTTCCAAAGTCTTTTGTATCGATTCGCGATTCATCCACGCCATCATCAAAACAGTGCCATCCAAATAGTCTTGGACAATCGCTGGCACTAAACCCTTTTCATCGTAGCGAATTTTTTCAACCGGGATAGCGTGGTGTAGTGAATGTAAATCGGAGGAAAACATACCAGCTGCGTCGTTCTATCAGAAAATCGTTTACTGGTTCACAATACCATTCTAAAGAGGACTGCTGATATGTCTTTTCTAACTCACTTCTTTACCGTGCTTTAAATAACATTTTTATACATTACCGATTGCATCTTTACTGCACTCAAAGCGACTTGGTGAGCCTTTGGTGCCTCACCGTACCAGTGGACCGCTGAGTTAAAAGCAGCTCGGTATAGATCCTGGTATGCTTCAGATAAACGAGTGCGAATCTCTAGAGGCAAGTCTTGATTGGACTTATATAACATATTGTTTTTTTTTGGTTCAGCTAATTTATTAGGATATAAGTTCTAGACAGCATTTTCTCCTATCCTAAGATAGAGCTTTTTATTTACCACTCTAGGAGAGAACCTTGGTAAATACAACGATTAAAATGACAAAATCACAAGAAATCTTTGCTGCTGCCCAAAATCTTATGCCAGGGGGAGTCAGTTCTCCTGTGCGAGCATTCAAATCCGTAGGTGGACAACCTATCGTTTTTGACCGAGTTAATGGCGCATACATTTGGGATGTGGATGGCAACCAGTATATTGACTATGTGGGAACTTGGGGACCAGCTATTTGCGGTCATTCCCATCCTGAAGTCATAGCAGCACTTCATGGAGCCTTGGAAAAAGGAACGAGCTTTGGTGCGCCCAGTGTCCTAGAAAATATACTGGCAGAAATGGTCATTGATGCCGTTCCCAGTATCGAAATGGTAAGATTTGTTAATTCTGGTACAGAAGCTTGTATGGCAGTGTTGCGTTTGATGCGAGCTTTCACCGAACGCGATAAAGTCATTAAGTTCGAGGGCTGTTACCACGGTCACGCCGATATGTTCTTAGTCAAAGCTGGCTCTGGTGTAGCCACGCTTGGTTTGCCTGACTCTCCTGGCGTTCCTAAATCAGCGACCAGCAACACTCTGACTGCTCCTTTCAATGACCTGGAATCTGTCAAAGCTCTATTTGAGGAAAACCGCGACCAAATTGCTGGTGTCATTCTAGAGCCAATCGTTGGCAATGCTGGGTTTATTCCTCCGGATGCGGGTTTCTTAGAAGGTCTACGAGAGCTAACCCAGGAGCATGGGGCGTTGTTGGTGTTTGATGAGGTGATGACGGGTTTCCGGATAGCCTATGGCGGCGTACAAGAGAAGTTTGGCGTCACCCCTGATTTGACAACTTTAGGCAAGATTATCGGTGGCGGTTTACCAGTAGGAGCTTACGGCGGTCGTCGTGATATCATGTCAATGATTGCTCCTGCTGGTCCTGTGTATCAAGCTGGAACTCTTTCTGGTAACCCCTTAGCAATGACTGCTGGAATTAAAACGTTGGAATTGCTGCAAAAATCAGGTACATACGAGTATTTGGACAGTATTACGAAAAAGTTAGCTCAGGGGTTGCTGCAAATTGCCAAAGAAACAGGTCACGCAGCTTGTGGAGGTCAAATCAGCGGGATGTTTGGTCTATTCTTTACAAATGGACCAGTCCACAATTACGAGGATGCCAAAAAGTCTGATACGGCTAAATTCGGACGGTTCCATCGTGGAATGTTGGAGCGAGGTATTTATCTAGCACCATCTCAATTTGAAGCAGGATTTACTTCTATTGCTCACACCGAAGAAGATGTTGAGCAGACGCTAAAAGTCGCACGGGATGTGATGTCAAACCTATGAACAGGGTGTAGGGGGTAGGGTGTGGGGTGTAGTGACCTCTCCTTTAAAAGAGAGGTTTCAAGCAACGACACCGTGTTTTTTCGCGCTGTGCGTCTCAAAACACATCTTTCTTCTTTTCTTCTCCTTAAAAGGCTACCGTGGTGTACACAAGTGGTAGCTGTAAGGGTTTCAAGTCTTCTAGACCCTTGAAATTGTCATTACGAGTGCAGCGATAGCGGAACGAAGTCATCGCATCCATCCCGTGGTTAAAGCGAT
>JAAUSC010000078.1 GCA_012031965.1 Scytonema sp. RU_4_4 | reverse complement strand
GCTTCTGGTGTTGTTTGAGCTAAATACTTGAGCTTATCTAGTACTTCATCTACATTGCCATTAATATGAATAAAGTCGATGATTTTTTGTAGTTTGCTCTACGAAAATACCTTCTTTTTCTAACTCCTGTCTAACTTTAGCCTCACCAATTTTTTCTAAAGAATCAATAATGCCAATGCAAGATTTAATTTTTTCTTCCTCAACTCCTACTGATTTAAAGAAACCAGTGAGAATTTTACGATTGTTGATGCGAATTAGAAAATCACCGATATTAATTGCGTCAAATATCTCTGTGATAATAGCAGGCATCTGAGCATCGTAGAGCAAACTCAGTTCACGACGACCGACGACATCAATATCGCACTGACGAAATTGACGAAATCGACCATCTTTTGCTCTTTCTCCACGAAATACCACATCCATTTGGTAGCGAGCAAAAGGAAAAGTTAAATCATTCAGGTGACGAGCAATATATGCAGCCAAAGGAACTGTTTGGTCAAATTTTAAAGCTCTTGCTTCTGAACCTGTTTCACCCGCTTTATCTTTCTCTGCTTGCCGATTTGGTGGCAGAATGGGATTAAGACCATAAATAATGTTGTCGCCTTGATTGCCTTTCGCTTGCAAAACTTCTAAGCGTTCTACTGCGGGAGTTTCTATAGGTGTAAATCCATAGCTTTCAAAAACTCTCCGGATAGTATCTAGCAAATATGATTCTAAGCGCTTTTCGCCAGGAAGAAATTCTGGAAAACCACTGGGTGTCGAGAAATTTATTTTGTCACTTTTTGCCATGCCTTTGCCTTGCTAATTTGAGTTAATCTGATAGTTAATCTGGGACTGAGGAAAGAAAGTAAGGTAATAGTTCAAAATCTTATCAAGTACCAATAAGCATTTACCAATGACTCATAAAGTTTAAGAAGGTTACACGATTCAGGTGCATTAAACTGCTTAACGCACCCTACGCATTGAAAATTCACTTTACAAATTATCTGCGATCGCTCAATTTCTTCTTATCTTAGCCGTTCCTCTTGGATCAGGGTTCGCTTGAAGAGTTGATGGTTCTTAAACCAGTGCCAAGTGCGGGCGCGATAATTATTGCAAGGACTAATCACAATCATTTCATATAAGTACATATCCGGTACGGTCTTATAAGAGAACCACAAAATAACCGTCGCATCATCCACTTCCCAGGCTTTTCCGTCAATACGCTCCGTGTCGAACCACAGCGCTTTGTCTCGGTAAGTTCCTGGAAACTGATGCTCCTCCTGTTTTCCATCAGACCACTTATAACGATTGATTTGGTAGTAAGAGTGGGAACCGTCTTCTGGAAATTGGCAGGTTAAGTGAGATTCATATTTATCAAGGATTTTTCCCTCTGTATCAACTACTGTATACGTACCTACCCAATCTCCTTCGTGGCGAGTCAGTACAGGCATTTCTTCTCGAATGGCAGACATAGCAGAACTCCTTTGTCTTCGCACATAGTCATTAATAAAGATTTTAAGCAACAAGTCCGCAACAAGATTTAAATAGAGATTGCTCTAACATCTTTTGAGATAACGTCCAGTGGGTGAACCTACAACCTGTCCATTATTGTAGATAAGATTTCCACGTAAAAAGTACTTTTCACTTGTCCCGTTAACTCCACCCCTTCAAAGGGTGTGTAACCTTGTTGTGACTCTGATTCAGCAGCACGTACCACAAAGGTTTCATTTGGATCTACCAGGACTAAATCAGCATCGTAGCCAATGGCGATATCCCCTTTTTGTAACAAACCAAAGCGCCGCGACGGATTCCACGATAGCAACTTAGCCATGTGATTGTACGACATTCCCCGCTTACTCCCTTCACTAAATACACCTGAAAGTAAATATTCTGTACCACCAAAACCAGATTTTGCCAACCAAATATTATTTGGGTCTTTAGCACTTCTTTTTTGTTCAGCAGAACAGCAAGCATGGTCACTGACTATCCAATCTACCTGATGGTTGAGTACTGCTTGCCATAAGTATTCCACATCGGCACGGGGACGAATAGGGGGGTTTACTTTTGCCCAAGTCGTGGTGGGGGTATCAACATCTAATAGCAAATGTCCGACGGTAACCTCTCGCCGAAAATTGATATGGGGAAAAGCAGTTTGCATAGTCAAAGCTGCTTCCATAGCCTTACGCGAACTCAGGTGCAACAAATTGATATTTGCACAGTTCGTCTCATGTGCTAAATAAGAAGCAATGCAAATTGCTAAACCTTCAGAATGAGGGGGACGCGCTGCACTGTAGGCGTGTAGTCCGCTAAGACTGGAGTCCTTTTCAACTATTTTGGTATAAGCGTTGAGAATTTCTGCAACTTCGCAGTGCAAACTTAAGCTAATAGTTTCTTGTGCTTCTGGATGTTCTTCCATCAAGCGACTTAGACCGCGCATAATAAATTCAAAATGAGCGAAGTCGTACCGTTCCTCTTTATTAATCATCAAAAAGAGGTTTTGCTGATCTGACAAACCATGCAACCCATAACCGCCATAAAACATGAAGATTTTAAACGAAGATATACCGTGTTCTTCAAACAGTAGAGGTATTTCGTCAATATGCTGGCTAGCTATAGGTGCGACGTGATACCCATAATCAACAAAAAAATGACCTGCAGATAACGCTAACACTTCTGGAAAAAATCGCGGTAGGAACCACCTTTGTTGAGATAATACTGCCCTGTACGGATGTAATTAAGACTTGTTGTGACTCCCCCCATTGCGGCTGCTTTGCTTTCAGTCACAGCATCTTTGTCGAGGGGTTGATAGATACCGATGTGCATATGGGCATCTACGACCCCAGGAAAGCCCAGCAAGTTTTTGCCATCCAATACCTCTTTACCTTTGTCTGGGCTAATATTAGGAGCGATCTGAGCAAATTTTCCATCCTTAATTCCTAAATCAAGTCGTTCGACAGCATCATGATGGGGACGAACTACCCGTACATTTTTGATAATTTGATCTAATAGGGGAGTTTCAGACACAGTTGACCTCACACTAAAATGACGTGAGTTCGACGGAATTAAAAAACAGCAGGAGGTAGAGCAAGTAAGTCTTTAGGATAAATATCAAGAGACGGTTTTTGAGGTAAATAGGTGTAAGCAGCTAAACCAGTTATTTAAGAGAATATCAGCGCTCAAGACAAGTGTACCGTCTTTGTAATGTATGCGGTGCAATAATGTACTTTTCTAATTGGGACTCTTTATTTTTATTATGGCTTAAGCCGAACGCTGTTTCTAAAGAAATGTAAAGAGATCAAAATCAGGCGATCGCCTTCAAATGAAGATTGATTTTGAAGCAACACAGTAGTCGTTTCAAAAATGAAAAACAGTATCTTTAAGTGGCTTGTCATCTGTGCTTTGTGTGCTATCTTCGCAACTTCGCGTTGGTTTACCCATGATAACTATTTCTTGTAAGAGAATTCCTCATGAAGAATAATGCCTCGCGTCGCAATATTTTGCAAGGTTTGATTGCTAGTGCTGTTGTCGTTGGGTTTGACACAGCCAATTGTTCGTGGGCAACATCTGCTAGCGCAGCACACTCGTTTGTCAACCTGCCGCATTTAGATGGAGTACTTTACACTGATGATGCCACACGCGCAAAGGGAGGTGATGATTTTGGTCACCTAGTGCATCGTCACCCAAAAGCCGTACTTAAACCAGGTTCGATTGATGATATTGTCAACATTATCAGATTTGCTCGTACTCACAGCCTTAAGATTGCCGCACGCGGTCAGGGTCACTCCTGCTACGGTCAGGCACAAGTAGAAGAGGGTGTAATCATTAATATGAGTACACTAAACAAAATCCATTCCATTGGTGCAAAACAGGCTGTTGTTGACGCAGGGGTAATATGGAGTCAGCTATTGCAAGAAACGCTACAGCAACAATTGACACCACCAGTGCTCACCGATTACATCGAACTGTCAATTGGAGGAACCTTATCAGTAGGCGGCATCGGCGGCGCGAGCCATCGCTATGGCGTACAGGTTGATAATGTGCTATCTCTTCAGGTTGTGACAGGTAAGGGTAAGCTAGAAACTTGTTCCCCTGATCAAAACCGCGATTTATTTGAAGCAGTGCTAGCTGGTTTGGGTCAGTGTGGAATTATAGTACAGACCACAATTCGGCTAATCGAAGCCTTCACCCATGCCCGTGTGTTTGTTTTGTATTACGATGATTTGGCTACATTTACTCATGACCAACGCTTACTTATTGAAGAAGAACGGTTCAATTATGTAGAAGGTCAGGTAGTATCCGATACTAATGGAGGGTGGCGTTATATGTTAGAAGCCGCTAGCTTTTACACCCCACCCAATCAGCCAGACAATACCAGTTTACTTGCGTCTTTGAGCTACACTTCGGGTACAGAACAAATAGAGGATAAATCTTACTTCGACTTTCTTAACCGCTTGGCAGAAACTGTTGCTTACCTCAAGTCCATTGGTGTTTGGTCTAACCCTCATCCTTGGATTAACTTGTTTGTACCAAGTACAGCCGTTGAACAATATGTTGGCGATCTGGTTTCTACTTTGACACTGGCTGATACAGGAAATAGTCCAATTCTGCTGTACCCTGTCAAAACTGATCGTTTTAAGCTGCCTTTATTTCGGACACCCAACGAGCAGGTTGTGTTTCTCTTTGCTATTCTACGAACTGCACCGCTTGATGATGCTACGGTTCGCAAAATGCTTGATGACAATCGGAGATTTTTTGAGAAAAACCGTGATATTGGCGGTACTCGCTATCCCGTAGACGCTATGAAATTTTCTCACCTGGATTGGCAGCAGCATTTTGGTTCAGCTTGGAGCAGATTGGTAAATGCCAAGCGACGTTACGATCCTGACAATTTGCTGACCCCCGGTCAAGACATTTTCACTGCTAGATAAAAGCGTAAAGTTGGGATGGTCGGGAGTGATCGCATCACTCCCATCAACCATAAGTGCGTACAAAGTTTCTCAGCTTATTGAGAATCAAGTCAGCAACTCAAGAATTCTGTTAATTATTAACTTTATTCTCAAAATAGATTGACATTTGCTTTTATGCTTAATTTCAATAATCCTTAATTTATAAGGCTTTCAGCCTCTCAATTCCGTCTAACTCACGTTAAAATGAGTACAGAACCCAAAAATTTAAGAACATCAACACAGATAATATTATTCCATTCAACCGTTGTATAAGTTTATAACCATAACTCTAAGCATCGTCTTTTAACTAGTCATGGATAAATACTCTGCTTTAGTCAGGAATTCCAATATCGTAGCGGGACGCAGACCAAATCTGATCACCATGTAACGTTTTTTATTCAATCATCTTTAGGAGAAAAGATAATGGAAAGTTTTAATGAGTATCATCTAGACCCAAAGCAGTTTTCTTTTCTTAACAGCTTTCAAGATAACTGGCAATTGATTAGAGATGAGTTTACCCACTTTATTAAGCACGCATCTGATGAGGAGTTAAAATTCACTTATGATGTTTTGGGACCTAAAAGTAAAACGATAAAAACCAAGGGCAATGCAAAATACAGTGCTTTTGGTATTTTATTTCAAGGTATCTTTATTGAAGAATATATCAAATTGCATCAAATACAATATCCTGAGTATGAGACAAATGATGCATCAGAAAAAGCACTTGCATTAAGAGAGAAATATTTCCCAAATTTGGCTCATGTGATAGAAAAAGTCAACTTAATCAATGATGATATCATCAGAAATGTCTATTTTGGAACATTCCATCCGGGCTTGGATATCAAGCTGCATGTGAACGATAACCCTCATATGAATCGTGGCTATCTAGGATTAATCGTGCCACCAGGGGATATAGCGATGAAAATATGCCATGAGCAGCTTTATTGGCATGAAGGAGAATTCATGGTTTTAGATCACAGCTATCCACACTGCCCGCATAATTACACCAATTATGACAGAACTGTTTTGGTTGTAGACTTTTTTAAAACCGAGAAATCTAGAGAGGAATTGATACGATTTGAAAAAGAGCAAGTCACACAACGTATGCAAGATAATCCTTACAGTTTAGGTGTTTTTGGTAAAAGTGATAAAGCGAAAGTTGAAGATTTTATCAAGTATGGTTTAGCTCATCAGTTAGAGTGGGATAAAGCTTTAGGAGCTTAAAGGCTCTCGTCTCAAGCACCTAACTGAGGACTGAGCAGAGGAATGAGGCGATCAATCACTTGATGGAGCATTATTGACCGTAGCCCTGCATATAGTCTGGATTTGTTGAAAGATCTCCAGGTCCTTCCCCCGCCCCAATTGCAGCCTGGGCAACCTCAAAAAACGATTGGGGAGCAATTTCAGGTTCCATAGTCCTTGGCTTTTGACGTTTTGCCCATAGAAACTCTACAAAGTCCAAAACCTGTTGCTGATCTTCCGCCGATAATGCTTCTACAGTTTGTAAAATTTGCTCACACAAATGAGACATTGCTATCAGCTCTAGAATGGACGATAGTTTTATGATGACAAATATAGCGCGATACGCTTTGCGTCAAGCCTCCGGCTTATCGCTCTATCTCAACTCATACAGCGATATTGAAGCTTCTTGACCCAGTGGAGGATAATTGAATAGCTCACAGCTATCGATCATTACTGAGATATTAACGACATAATGACTACTCCAGATTTTGAAGAACAGCTTCTTCGCTTACCACCTAGTGATAAGCTCCATCTCATTCAAGTATTGGCCCAAAGTCTAAATACGTTATGGGTTCTTGAACCTCAACGTCCATCAGATACCCTCTCTAACTTTTTTCGCCAGTCTCCTCTGTGTCAAGTTGTCGAAACTGGAGAGCTTGATCTCAGCCGCGATCGCTCTCTACCAGGTGATCGGTTCATTCCATGACCTATTTACTCGACACCTGTTTCATTTCTGAGGTTGTTGCTAAACAACCACAACAGCAAGTTCTGGATTGGCTTGATGCTCAAGCTCCAGAAACGCTCTATTTAAGTGTCATTACGATGGGAGAAATTGCCAAAGGGATTCATAAACTTGCCCCATCTCAACGTCAACGTTCCCTAATACGTTGGTTAGAGCAGGATCTTCCCACACGGTTTTCAGGACGAATCGTCGGTATCGATACACAGACAATGCTAATTTGGGGAAAATTAGTAGGACAACTAGAACAGCGAGGACGATCGCTACCTGTGATGGATTCTTTGATTGCAGCGTTAAGCGTAGCTCTGCCGTAGGCAATCGCCCTTCAGCATTCCCTGGCTTTGGTCACTCGCAACGAAAGTGACTTCGATGGAACAAATATTGAGCTTGTGAATCCCTGGTTATTTCCAGAGTGAGACATACCGATTTCTTGTTAAGTTTAATCAATGACTATCAAACCACCAAGGATCGACAATGGGCTTTGTTTTCACCAAAAAAGCTTTTTTCGCATAAAACGTGTCAGCGCCGCAGGTCCCATGCGTGAGCCACCCATACCAGAAAATTTAAAAGCATTTTTTTCTCCCTCATGCATAAGAGCGGTGAGAGCAGCATCGTTGATACTGATAGCACCTGCATCTATCTGACGCGCCACTTCCAAAGCTTGAGCTTCTGAGGAAGCAAAAACTGCTGCACTCAATCCATAGATAGAGTCATTTGCCAAGTGTACTGCTTCTTCAACTGTAGAAAAAGGCATCACTGGCATAATAGGACCAAATGTCTCTTCGGTCATGACTTTCATAGAATGGTTAACAGAAGTGAGAACTGTAGGACGACACCACCAACCTCCTCCATAATTCTCAACTTCACCGCCACAGTGAACAACTGCTCCCTGTTCCACTGCGTCTAGCAGATGGTCGCTGATAATTGCTGCCTGTCTCTCTGCAATAATCGGACCAATTTCCCCACTTTCCAGTGTAGGATGACCTAACTCAAGGCGTTGCGCTTTGGCTACCAGTTGTTCGACAAACTTTTCAAAAATAGATTCCGCAACGTAGATCCTCTCTATAGAGAGACACGACTGTCCAGTGTTGACGACAGAACCCCACAAAATTGCTGATGTTGCTAAGTCTAAATTAGCTGATGACAGTACAATAGCCGGGTCTTTACCTCCTAATTCCAAAAAAGCAGGAATGAAGCGTTTAGCTGCTGCTTCTGCTACTTTTCGACCTGTCGCCACACTCCCAGTAAAGCATACCAAATCCACATACTCGATGAGTGCAGCTCCGGTTTCGCCTGCTCCTTCTATAAAAGTTAAGACATCACGTAATTTTGGCACGGCATTCAGTGATGCTAACAATGGTCCCATAAAGCGGGGAGCAATTTCACTGGGTTTGACGATCGCAGCGCAACCAGCGAGTAATGCCGGAATTGTATCAATTGTTGAAAGTAGCAGAGGAAAGTTCCACGGACTAATCACCCCAACTAGAGGGTAAGGAACCGCTGTTTGTTGTAGTTCGATAAAAGAAATTGCTGTATCTTTGACAGATTCTTGCAGCAGTTCTGGTGCTAATTTACACCATCTATCAATGCTAGAGAGAAATGAGTCAATTTCTAATATCGATATTGATAATCTTCCTGTATCATTAACCAGAGCTTCAGTCAGTTTATCGCGTCCAGATATAATCGCTTGCTTCCACTGTTGCAGAACTTCGATTCTCCCTTTTAAACCAAGCAGCCACCAACTTCTTTGTGCTCTCCGCAAGCGGTTGCATTGCTGCACTATCAGCTTGGGGGGTAGTGGTATAATCACATAATCAAATTTTCCAGTCCAGGGGTTGCGGACTTCTATTGGTTTGGACATGACTCATATTACCCCTAGTTTAGCTAGGCGCTCTATCGTTTCTTGTTGTGTTTGGATGAAGTGTTTGCGGTCTACTTCTTTTTCCAGCATAGTGTTAGCTGGGTAAAAGTGCGAGTGACGATAACTTTCTGCGTAGAGTTCAAACCGCTGTCGTGAAAGTAAATTATTTAACCCTGGTCGGTGGCGGTAGCGGCGTAAAGCAGCCAAGTCTATCTCAGCAAAAGCTGCCATACTCTCCCCCTCACCTGTCTCAGCTAAAACCAGCCCTCGATAGTCAATGATTTTTGAGCCACCATCGGCAGAAGCAACAGGGATGGGGATATTAGCGATACCTGCAGTATTAGAGGAGACTACGTATGCCATGTTTTCCACAGCGCGACAGATTTTTGCCGCTTCTTTGGGAGTGCGTTCTTTGCCATACACTTCTGAGGTTGAATGCAGAAAAATCTCTGCTCCACGCATTGCCAGACAGCGCGTCACTTCCGGATATAAAATTTCTTCTGATGCGATCGCGCTAAATTCCCAATTGCAGTCTTTGCAACCGGAAACACACCTTCAAGTCCATAGCAGTCAAGATATTTATCCCAGACATCATGCGGTGTTGGAGCAAACATTGAATTCAGCCGCCTATACCGCAAGACAACTGAGCCGGATGGGTCAATAACAAAGCAAGTTTGAAAGTAAAGTCCTGGGAAATTGGGGTCAAGTTCGTAGGCATTACCTGCAAGAAAAATACTATATTTTTGTGCAATATTACTGAGTGCCTCATATTCAGCACCCGCCATTTCTAGACAAGCTTTTTCCCCCCAGACAGCCAATGACTCTCCCATCGGAAAGCCCGTGAGGAAGTATTCCGGTAGAACAATTAAACGACAGTCAGAGCCGATGAATGCAAGACTAGCAGCGATTTGTCGTGCTAAACGGTTGATAGTATTTTGCATCAAAGAACGTGCTTCCTGACGGTCAGTTGCTTGGTTGACGGCGTGACACGTGACCTGCAGTGCTACGGCTCGGAATGAGTCGATGGTTTCTGAATTGACTGTCATACCCTGGTTTGTCTAAATTATCATCATTCTATGTTCTATCTATTGCGCTCAGCACTCCTCAAAAAAATTGATTTGAAGTACATAGGGGCTTCCTCTACGCATAACTGAGTAAATTTTTCATGCTCTTTAATAGAACCTTAAATTGACAAATCAGTTTTTTTTGAAATAATACATTTAGTATTAGACAACTTGTAACGGTTCAAAAAAAGAAACCAGTGGAAACGCTGGCTTCTAGTGTCAGTTGTTTGAAAACAACCTATATCAACAAGAGTGAGCATCTCGGAGCGAATAGTATGGTGGTGAAAGGATTGAAATTGGGGCTTAACCGCTTCACGTTGATGGTCTCATTAGCACTAACAGCAGCGACTTTCGCTGTGTCAATGCCTTCGGTTCAGTCCCAAGGTGCAAACACAATTAGTATTGATGGTTCTAGCACCGTCTACCCAGTTACTGAAGCAGTAGCTGAAGACTTTCAAAAGCAGAAACAAGGTAAGGTTAAAGTTACAGTCGGTATTTCCGGGACTGGAGGCGGTTTCAAAAAGTTTTGCACTGGACAGACAGATATCTCTAACGCTTCGCGTCCTATCCTTGCAAAAGAGATGGATGCTTGTAAAAAGGCTGGTATTCAATACATTGAACTACCGGTGGCTTACGATGCTTTGACAGTCGTTGTCAACCCCGCAAACAACTGGGCAAAGAGCTTGACTGTAGCTGAACTTAAGAAAATCTGGGAACCAGCAGCACAAGGAAAAATTACAAACTGGAACCAAGTGCGACAAGGATTTCCAAATGCACCTTTGAAGCTTTATGGTGCTGGTCCTGATTCTGGTACATTTGACTATTTCACCGAGGCTATTAACGGTAAATCCAAGGCAAGCCGCACTGATTACACTCCCAGTGAGGATGACAACGTACTGGTACAGGGTGTAAGCCGTGATAAAAATGCCCTCGGCTATTTTGGTTATGCCTATTACGTAGCTAACCAGAAAAGACTGAAGGCAGTGGGTATTGATAACGGCAAGGAGCAAGCAGTGTTACCTTCTATACAAACTGTAGAGAACGGAACTTACCAACCCCTGTCTCGACCCATCTTTATCTACGTCAGTGCTAAGTCAGCACAACGACCAGAGGTCAAGGAATTTGTCAATTACTACCTGACCAACGGTGCTAAATTTGTCAAAGAGGTGAACTACGTACCTTTACCAGCTAAAGCTTATCAGATTGCGACTCAGCACTTCCAGAAGCCTAAGCTTGGTACAGTATTTGGTGGAGAGGAAGCAGTAGGTCTGAAAATTGAACAGCTGCTTCAGCGTGATGCAAAGCAGTAAAACTGTTTTGTGATTAAAAAGAACAAATGATTGGCGCTAAGCTATCTGCTAATCGTTTGTTCTCAATGACCTTTTACCTATGTATAGCCAAATGTATAGCCAAAAATTCTAATTCTTCTACAAATTTAGGGTTGTATAGCAATCCTATATGAGTTGTGAAAATTGCTGGAATCCACCAAACCGGGTTTCTAATTTTTCACAAATGATTTAGGACTGCTATAGCAGGTAAAAGTTATAACAATAATTCACAAGCAGAATGAAATATAACATTCAATGCAACAGAACACTGAAATACTAAAACCAATTTCATTATCCCCCACGACAATACGGGATATACGAGAAAAGATAATCGAGATCCTGCTATTTCTAGCTGCATTTTCCTCAGTGGCAACGACGATTTCTATTGTCGTTCTTTTACTATACGAGTCCGTAGAATTTTTCAGTCAAGTTTCCATAGTGGAATTCCTCACAGATACCCAATGGTCGCCTTTGTTTGCTGATGCCCATTATGGAATTTTGCCGCTCGTTTCTGGGACTTTGGTCACAACTACCGTTGCTTTGTTGGTAGCAGTACCACTGGGTACTGTAACGGCGATTTATCTGAGTGAATTTGCCAATGCTAGAGTGCGAGAGGTGGTTAAGCCGTTCCTAGAGTTACTGGCAGGTATTCCTACAGTCGTGTACGGCTATTTTGCGCTCTTATTCGTCACACCACTGTTGCAGATTTTTCTCCCCGACCTACCAGGGTTTAATATGTTAAGCGCGGGATTAGTCATGGGCATCATGATTCTTCCTCTGGTCAGTTCTATTAGTGAAGACGCAATGCGGGCAGTTCCTCTATATCTGCGAGAAGGTTCGTATGCAATGGGGGCGACACGCTTACAAACGGCTTGGCGAGTCGTATACCCCTCTGCCATTTCTGGGATATTCGCAGCATACATTTTAGGGATTTCCCGTGCGGTTGGGGAGACGATGATTGTGGCGATCGCTGCTGGACTGCAACCAAATTTAACCTGGAACCCAATGGATCAAGCAGCGACAATCACCGCCTACATTGTGCAAGTGAGTTTAGGAGACCTACCACACGGTAGCCTTGAGTACCAAACAATTTTCGCTGCTGGGCTGACTTTGGTACTGATGACGCTTATTTTCAATATCATTGGGTATTTTCTGAGCAGACGCTATCGGGAAATTTACTAGTATGTCAGGAGAAAATCTACAGGAACTCCGAGCAAATATCTCTCGCCGTAAATTGCTAGATGCCATTTTTGCTATTGTTGGATTGCTGACAATTCTTGTGGCAGTCATTACCTTACTGGCGCTAGTTATTCGTTTGGCGATAGATGGCGCATCCCGTCTTGACTGGCAGTTCTTTACTTCTTTTCCTGGTCGTAAACCTGAAGAAGCCGGAATTCTCTCTGCTTGGGTGGGAACAAGTCTGATCATGTTGGTAACACTTGTTGCAGCAATTCCATTAGGCGTTGCATCAGGCATTTACCTGGAAGAATACGCCCAAAAGAACTGGCTATCTGCGCTCATCGAGATAAATGTTACTAACCTTGCAGGTGTACCCTCTATTGTCTACGGTCTATTGGCACTAGGTTTGTTTGCAGATAGGTTAAAGTTGGGCGAGAGTATTTTAACCGCAGGCTTAACTCTAGCGCTTCTGGTTTTGCCAGTCGTGATTGTGACAACTCGCGAGTCTCTGCGCGCTATTCCCAACAGTATCCGCGAAGCCGCCTATGCACTGGGAACAACCAAATGGCAGATGATTTGGGACCATACTTTACCCTACTCAATGGGTGGCATTTTAACAGGCGTTATTGTGGGCTTGTCAAGGGCAATTGGTGAAACTGCACCCCTCATCACCATCGGAGCTTTGACTTTCATTGCTTTTTTGCCAGAATCCCCCATCAAAGGCGAGTTTCCGTTTATCTCCTTTGAATGGTTAAAGGCATCCTTCACTGTGATGCCAATCCAGATGTTCAACTGGGTGTCCCGTCCTGAACCAGAATTTCAGTTTAATGCAGCCGCTGCAGGGGTCGTACTTATAGCTATGACCTTGGTTATGAATGGAATTGCAATTTATCTACGCTATCGTTTTCGTAAAGGTGTCAATGGTAGAAGAAGCTGCGAATTATACTCCATCACTAACTGAACTTCAGTCCAAGGCAACAGTCAAAAACCTCAATTTCTACTATGGCTCTAATAAGGTTCTTAAGGAAGTCAACATGGTAGTAGCCAAGAATAGAGTAACAGCATTGATTGGTCCATCTGGGTGTGGTAAAACGACCTTGTTACGGTGTTTCAATCGTATGCATGACCTCTACCCAGGTAATCGCTACGAAGGAGAAATCTTGCTGGACTCCACTGCGACCAACATTCTCAGTCGAAAGGTGGACCCGATTGAGTTGCGGATGCGGATTGGCATGGTTTTCCAAAGACCAAATCCTTTCCCCAAGTCAATTTACGACAATGTGGCATATGGTTTACGGGTGCGAGGTGTCTCTAAGCGTAGCATTATTGATGAAAAGGTGGAGGAAGCCCTACGTGCTGCTGTTTTGTGGAATGAAGTCAAAGACCGTTTAAAAGATGTGGCTTCTAGTCTTTCAGGAGGACAACAGCAGCGCTTGTGTATTGCTCGTGCTTTAGCAACAAACCCTGAAATGATTCTGTTTGATGAACCAACCTCTGCCCTTGATCCTAATGCAACTTCCAGCATTGAAGAATTAATTGGTCAATTGAAGCAACGGGTAACAATTCTCATCGTCACCCACAGTATGCAGCAAGCTGCTCGGATTTCTGACTTCACTGCTTTTATGTACTTGGGTGAATTGGTGGAGTTTGGTCTGACAACAGATATCTTTAACAGTCCAAAGCAGAAGCGGACTAAGGACTATGTGTATGGACACATTGGATAGCGCAAAGCGATACACCAATCCTGATAATACAGGTGCGATACGCATGATTGTGTCTGCTTTCCCTTGCAATCGCCTGTTTGATCGCCGAAGAAATCACATTTGAGCAAGAGTTAGTGCAAGACATGATTGAACTCATCGTTGACTTACAAGTGCGAGCTATATGGCTCAAAACTCGTAATTGTTGATAGATGGTTCCCCAGTTCTAAAACTTGTTCCAATTGTGGAACAGTTAAAAAAGAACTCTCCCTAGCCGTTGTGTTAAGAAGCCGTGTAAGGATTTGATAGTTTAGTCGCGTGAGAATTTGCCTGAACGCACCAATCGATTGGTGCGTGACGACGCATCCAGATTTTTCTTCAAACTGATGTATACTCGTCGTGCGTCGTCACACACCCTACAAGAGTTTTATCTTTTATTTATAAACACGCTCTTCGCGGCGGGATATAAGGCGGGCGACAGCGTAACAGTGAAATGACAGGATTCAGTTAAGGGATTCAATCAACTTCACCACTCGTTCCTTCACTTCATCGCGAACGCGGCGAAAAGTTTCTATACCTTGTCCCTCTGGATCATCTAGTTGCCAATCTTCAAACACATCTCTTATCACCCATTCTTCTGGCAAGTTAACTCCACAGCCACACAAAGAAATCACTGCATTGTAATCCTCTGACTTGAAATCGCTTAAGGGCTTAGAAGTTTGATTGCTGATATCAATGCCAATTTCAGACATGACTTGAGTGGTAATAGGGTCTACCTCACTTGCTGCCAATCCCGAACTAGTCACGGCAATTTTACCTTCTCCCAAAGTGCGAGCAAATCCCTCCGCCATTTGCGAACGGCGGGAATTTTTCTTACAAACAAACATGACACGTTTCATGAGCGTTTCCTCAATTTCAAGAAAATTTGATATGTAAAGCACTGCGCTAATGCTTGCATCACTATCACCGAGAAGGAACAAATCGGTCATGCTGACTGACTCGCTCACCATAAAAGGTAACAGCGATCGCTACGTGTTTTTACTTGAGTTCATTTCAAGAGCCTTATTCGCCAACAGAATTGTCTCTTTTACTGCTTTTTCTTTACGTTCGCTGTGGCGATCTGTGAGATAGTCCACTTTGTCACGCAACAACAAAGTGAACTTGTAAAGTTCTTCCATAACATCAATGACTCGGTCGCGGTAAGATGAATCCTTCATCGTTCCATCTTCGTTAAACTCCTGGTAAGCTTTAGCGACACTAGACTGATTCGGAATCGTGAACATTCGCATCCAACGCCCCAGAATCCGCAAAGTGTTGACAGCATTGAAAGACTGAGAACCTCCACTAACCTGCATCACAGCTAAGGTTCTACCTTGTGTCGGTCTGACTGCTCCTATACTTAGGGGAATCCAGTCAATTTGGTTTTTCATGATGCCTGTAATATTACCATGCATCTCAGGTGATGACCAAACTTGACCCTCAGACCACTGGCTTAATTCCCGTAATTCCTGCACCTTAGGATGGGTATCCGGTACACTTCCGTGAATTGGCAATTCTCGCGGATTGAAAAACCGGACTTCTGCACCAAATTCCTCAATAATTCGAGCGGCTTCTTCTGCAAGGAGGCGGCTATAAGAACGCTCTCGCAAAGAGCCATACAAAAACAATATTCTGGGTGGATGAGAGAAATTCGTCATGGAAATCAATAATACTTGTAATTTAGGTATTAACTTGCTGTTTGACCCAGGCTTGGGCGCTGATTTGCACAGGGTCCCAAGGACTACTTAAGAGTGGCGTGTGGCTGAAATCATTTTGTCGCTTTCCTTCCTTGGTAGAGATGCGAGCGCTCGCGTCTCTACGATTGAATGTAACTTACTATTAGCCACAACACGGTTTTTTCACTGAGCTTACTGCTGTACCGGAATTAACCATAGCCGACACGTTAAGATCAGGTGCTGTATCTGCCACTTTCACCACAAAAACTTCCCATTTGTTCTGGTCTGGATCGCTTATCCACACTTTGTCTTGCAGCGCATAGCAGCAGTCAGTATTCTTTTCTTCAAATAGTACCAGTCCCGCCTCTTGAAAACGATTGACCGCTGCTTGCACCTCTAACGTACTGTCAACTTGCACACCCAAATGGGACAATGCACCACCAGACTGCACGCTAGAAGACAAATTCAGGGTCAAGTTTAAAGGAGGGTTAGCTATATCAAACTTGGCGTAGTCCACCTTATGTTTCACAGGTTCAACGCCAAACATCGCCTGATAGAAGGTAACGGACTTTTCCAGGTTGGTCACATTCAACGCTACATGGGTTTTTAGAACTGCCATAAATATTGCCCCTTATCGTTTCTTATTCAATATTGACACTCATCAATATTTATCTCTATCAATATGTTGCCAGATATATTGATAAGTGTCAATATAGGAGTATGAACTTTTCTCAACAGATTTCCGCTTGTTGTCCGTCACTGCTGTCAAGATTCATCAACGCGGATGAAGCAGCACAAACGGCATCTATATTCCGCGTCTTGGGAGAACCTGCTCGGTTGCAATTGCTCAGTCTTATCGCTGCTCAACCAACAGGGGAAGCCTGTGTCTGTCAGTTAACAGAGCCTCTGGGGCTATCTCAGCCTACAGTCAGCCATCATTGAAGGTGATGTACGAGGCTGGTTTACTCCAAAGGGAAAGGCGCGGTACCTGGATTTACTATCGACTTGTTCCTGAGCGGATTGAGGCTTTGCGAAACGCTTTGGCTCTTCCTAGTCAGAAGCAATGAGGCTTCTAATTGCTCTATATGTTTAGCTACTCCCTTCCTACGACTTAAGAGAGTAGCTAAATTCACTCTTTTACCGCCTGATCTTTTTGTGATAAAGAGTTTTCATTCATCACTTAAAAGCACTTATACAACGCGGATCGCGTAATGTTGCCTTTTCAGGTTCCCGTGGAAACCAAGTCGCGGTACGCTTGCAAAACTCAACCAACATCAACATGACTGGCACTTCGATTAATACACCAACTACAGTAGCTAGTGCTGCACCAGAATTCAAACCAAACAGTATGACAGCAGTCGCAATCGCAACTTCAAAATGATTGCTAGCCCCAATTAATGCTGCAGGTGCCGCATCTTCATAAGATATATTGAGCTTTAAAGCTGCTACATAAGAAATCAAGAAAATGAAATTAGTTTGGATGAACAAGGGCACTGCAATTAACAAGATGTGCAAGGGATTATTAACAATTAACTCACCCTTAAAAGCAAACAGCAGCACTAAAGTAATGAGCAAAGCAATGATAGCAACTGGAGTGAGATACTGTAAAAATCGCCGTTCAAACCATTCTCTTCCCTTGTTCTTAAGAATCCAATAACGACTATACATTCCTGCTACTAACGGCAACCCAACATAAATGAGTACCGACAAAAAAATAGTTTTCCAAGGCACTGTTAAATCATTTGCAGCTAGTAACCAACGACCTAAGGGTGCATACAAAAATAGCATTGCTAGAGAATTCACCGCCACCATCACCAAGGTATGTCCTTGGTTACCGTAAGAAAGATACCCCCACATTAGTACCATTGCAGTACAAGGAGCAATTCCTAGCAAAATTGTACCGGCAATGTAGGAATTAGTTAGCGCTACTTCACTACCACGAATGATTTCAGTTCCCGTAATCAAAGGACGAAATAACCATCCTAAAAAAAACTGTGCAATCACCACCATTGTGAATGGTTTAATTAACCAATTCACCACCAAGGTAAGAATGACGGGTTTTGGTGTACGGATGGCATTTGCAGCTTGAGTAAAGTCAATCTTTACCATGATGGGATACATCATGAAAAACAAACAAATTGCAATTGGAATTGACACTTGAAACACACTCATTGCATCCAGTGTCACTGCAATTCCTGGGAACAATCTCCCCAATACAATTCCTGCAAAGATACACAAGAGTACCCACAGGGTGAGATACTTTTCAAAAAAACTTAAATTGCTCCCTGCTTTTACTGAAGATTTGCTCGCTTGCAGATTGTTTTTACTCATCAAAGTTCCTTTTTCAGAGCCGAGATAAACTTACTTTTTGTTTGCTTCTTTAATGCAAATTTCAAAGAACTAAAACTTTGCTTTTTTCATCAGTTCTTATACATAACAGCACCTTTACTCAAGTTATTCATCATCATCACTTTCTGCCGGACTAACACTAAAGGAAAGGTGCTTTGCTTATTGCTTGTGCTAATGTGGCGTTTTATTTGCATTCACGAGTTCATCAACCTAAAACTGCTTTTGTTTGCGTAACAACTCAGAAAGCGTTAGGTTAAGCTGAGCTTCTCCACCAAACACAGTGCCCACCTTACCATTGTTTAAATGAACATTGTCTATGCGGTAAACTTCAGCTGGCAAAGGTACATATCCCACAGAGCTTGACACCTTAGGTGCTCTGTCAACATAGAAATTGACAAATTTGTATACTGCTTCTTTATTCTTAGCACCCCAAGGATTTACGTAGATAAACAAAGGTCGAGAAAGCGGCTGATACTTCGCTTTTTCTACAGTTTCACGCGATGGCAATACTGCTCCTTTACCACTGTCAACCGCCAACACTTTTAACTTGCCTTTGTGTTCTTCGTAATAGGCATAGCCAAAGTAACCCAAAGCATTCGGATCTTTACTGACTCCATCTGCTATGACTTCATCATCCTCGCTGGCTGTATAATCAGTACGACTAGCTCGCGTTTTTCCTACTGTTGCTTCCGTGAAATAGTCAAAAGTCCCAGACTTGTTGCCTGCACCAAATAATTTTAAGGGACGATTGGGCCAAGATGCACGTACTTGGTTCCACGAAGTGATTTTTCCTTGAGCGGCTGGTTCCCACATTTTTTTCAACTCGGCTATTGTAATATCTTTTGCCCAGTTGTTTTGTGGATGAACAACGATGGTGAGAGCATCAAAAGCAATGGGAAGTTCTATGAACCTTACACCATTCTTCCGACAAGCTTCCATCTCTGCTTTTAAAATTGGTCGTGAAGCATTTGAAATGTCGGTTTGTCCAGCACAGAATTTCTCAAAACCGCCGCTTGTACCAGAAATATTGACTGATACTTTCTTGTTTTGCTCTGATTCAAATGCTTTGGCGATCGCCTGCGTGATTGGATAGACAGTACTTGAACCATCAATCCTAACATCTGCTGTCGTCGCGCTCGTTTGTGGACTACTGACTTGAGCGACTTTTTGTGGTTCCTGTGTCTCTAACGCGTTGGTTCTCGTGATGCAATTGGTCGTTAAAGCCAACGTTCCAATAGCTAGAGCCAATTTCTTTACTGGTAGTGCCTTCATTGACTCACTCCTATGACTTCTATCAAGAGTATCTCTTTTATATTTCAAATAAAATTGATTTGTCAAGAACTAGGGATTTTCAATTAAAATCAGAAATATTAAAAAACTTTGATAAATGAATAGGTGTAACGGGAAGAATAAGCAGGCAGTATCTAGCTATAGTGGCAGAGTCCAGACTAGGTAATGCTCCAGAACTGCAAACTGAAGAAGGTTAAGGCTATAGTAGCTCCAGTGTTCTTCGTGATCAGAGCGAGCCAAACCAGCTTCCTTGATGATGGTTTTGAGGTGAAAAGACAGTTTTGACTGGATTATCCCCAAAGCATTGCCCAAATCGTAGACACAAAGCTCTTTGTCTCGCAGCTGCTCTATGACGCTAATCCGAAGTGAAGCGCAAAGGGTATGAAGGATTACAACAATCAAATTAGATATGACGGATGACAAACTTGCATCAATTTTTTTTGTTTTTTTGCGATCCTTACGAGATTCTAAGGAGCATCTCAATTTTTAACAAAGCAGGACTTACGCAAAGAAACCCGGTTTCTACCAAAAATCGTCTATTTTGCAACCAAATACGAACGAAGAAACCGGGTTTCTAGCAGATGG
This sequence comes from Scytonema sp. RU_4_4, assembly GCA_012031965.1. GTDB lineage: Bacteria > Cyanobacteriota > Cyanobacteriia > Cyanobacteriales > Nostocaceae > Brasilonema. The sequence continues at coordinate 8,929 of JAAUSC010000078.1, read as the reverse complement.
TGCGTAAGTCCTACAAAGTTTTAGTTTTTTTTATTTAGATTTTCTTATGAAAGATATTAGTTAAAAATATATCAAATAAACTATAAAAAATTTAAATATAAATACGTACAAAAAACATTACCTCTACTAGCAGATGTATAAATATGTTGTTTATTTTAAATTAAAATAAAGATTAATTAAATTTATCGAGAGGTAAAAGTCTAGTTGCCTACGCAATTTGCCTGAAACCTCTTAACCAGAAGACACCAACAAACTATGAACTCCATAACTGAGCAACGCATCGCCTTAATTTCCGTACACGGCGATCCGGCGGTTGAAATAGGGAAGGAAGAAGCTGGAGGACAAAACGTATACGTGCGCCAAGTAGGAGAAGCGCTAGCTAAACTTGGGTGGGAAGTTGAAATGTTTACCCGCAAAGTGAGTGCGGAACAACAAACAATAGTTCAACATAGCCCAAACTGTCGAACAATTCGATTAGAAGCAGGTGCTGTAGAATTTGTGCCACGAGACAATTTGTTCGGATACTTGCCAGAATTTATAGATAATTTTCTGCAGTTCCAGCAAGAAAACGGCTTCGTATACCCTTTAGTTCATACAAACTACTGGCTTTCTAGCTGGGTAGGAATGCAGTTGAAGGAAATCCAAGGAAGTAAGCAGGTTCATACGTATCACTCCCTAGGAGCAGTCAAGTACAACACGATTGATACGATTCCTTTAATTGCTAGTACCCGGCTAGCAATAGAAAAACAGGTGTTAGAAACAGCCGAACGCATTGTGGCGACAAGTCCGCAGGAAAAAGAACATATGCGATCGCTTGTTTCCACAAAAGGAAATATCGACATTATTCCCTGTGGTACGGATATCACACAGTTTGGTTGTATGGACCGACAAGCAGCCAGAGCTCAGTTGGGAATCGACCCAGAAGCGAAACTTGTGATGTATATAGGACGTTTTGATCCACGCAAAGGCATAGAAACGCTAGTCCGTGCTGTCGGAGAGTCTCAGTTTCGAGAATCTGGAAAACTCCAGTTAATGATTGGTGGTGGTAGCCGTCCAGGTCATAGCGATGGAATAGAGCGCGATCGCATTGAGAACATTGTCGCCGAATTAGGAATGAGTGACTTTACGACTTTCCCTGGTCGTATCAGTCAAGAAAAGCTGCCATATTACTATGCTGCGGCTGATGTTTGTGTTGTTCCCAGTCACTACGAACCATTTGGACTAGTAGCAATTGAGGCTATGGCAAGTAAAACACCAGTCATAGCCAGTGATGTTGGCGGACTTCAGTTTACAGTTGTCCCTGAGGAGACTGGTTTACTCGCACCACCACAAGATGTAGGTGCTTTCGCTACTGCGATTGACCGAATTCTTAGCAGTCCCCAATGGCGAGACGAGTTGGGTCAAGCTGCTAGAAAGCGGGTTGAAACAAAGTTCAGTTGGGAAGGAGTTGCATCTGAACTTGCTCAACTTTACACTCGACTGTTACAGGGGAAGTATGAAGAAACACAGCAGCAAAGTTCCGAAGACACACAAAAAAAAGTGCTGCTGGTGAGTTAACAACAGATGCAAGAAGTCAATGGTGAGAAAGCTAACTTTCTGTTGTCAACTTCTTATTACTATGCCAAGAATTGATCATCTCTCACCGAGACACAACTTGCTATTATACATTTAAGATTTTTAACACTAGGTGTTTTATATAAGGCTTCTTTATGAAGTCTTTTTCTTTGTTTATATTTTTCTATTAATTATAGAAAACTGACTCATACTAAAAACTTATATTTTCAGAAGTAGAACAACCAAATTAAACGTAAAATGTCATTGCGACCGAAACGCAGTGGAGGGAAGCAATCTCATCAAATGAGATTTTAAGTTTTTTAAGGTTGAACTACTTATTTCTCTGTGAGTATTTCCGATGTGGTAGTTGACTTCTTCGCCTGTGCTAGCTCAGTACGCGTCAGGAACCGTATGAGACTTAAATCACCTGACCGACTGGAAATGACTCTAGCGTAGGCGGCGTTGAGGTAAGTCGTATATCCTGGAGTTTCTGTCACATATGTTTCAAAGAAAGGCACACTCAAAACACTCATGTAACGACGTGCAAGACTAGGATGATTCCCAACCAGTTCTGAAGGTAATGCGATTTGTTGTCTACTACCTGTACCATTTCCAATCATAGAAAAGTGGGTTGCACCTGAAACCACTGCAAGATATTTTTGAGAATTCTTAATCCAAGAAAAAGGTACAAGTTGTTCGTATAAAGCTGGGGCTATGGTATCATCACTGCCGGCAACAATCATCACTGGAGTTTGAATTTGGCTTAAACCAGCTTCTCCGAAAATGCTACTGGTCATTGGGTTAACCGCAATGACAGCCTTGACTCTCTCATCCCGAAAGTTATATTCTTTAGAGTCGTTACCATGCGATTTGAGCGCTTGACACTGAAGTAGTAAAGATAGATTCCAGGTATCTCGGAGTGCTTTGGGGTGACAGTCTTTTTGGAGCTGATCAAAGTTGATTTTTGCGCCCGCCAAAGCTAAAGCTGTATAGCCACCAAAGGATTGACCAAAAACTCCAACTTTTTGCAGGTTGAGCCGACCTTTAAAACGTGCATCCGTCCTGCTACGTTGTTCGAGCTGATTCAATATATACTCTACATCAAGAGGTCGGTTTTTAAATTCATCCGCTTGTGCAACTTCACTTGTACTTCCATTAAGAAGCGATCGCAATTGTTTGGTATCACTCCCCGGATGGTTGGGAACCACAACAGCAAACCCGTGAGAAGCCAGGTGAATAGCTAAGTATTCAAAATTACTACTATCTGAACCCAAACCGTGAGAAATGACGATGACAGGTACTCGACTTTGAACCTTGGGAAGATAAACATCAGTCAGCAAAAATCGTCTGCGTACTGAGTCGAAAAACTTCAGCGTTTGTTTTTGTGGCGTGAACCGTCCTTTACGTTGTAGATCTGGTAGTTGTGAAAAGTCTAGCGGTAATTTAATAGCAGCAGCCTCAACATGTGATTTTTGAGAAACTGCTGTAATGGCTTTATTCGTTTCATTGACAAGTTTTTCTAGTTCCGCAGCAATTCGCAAAGTTCTTGACAAATCTATATAAATTCCAGAGCTAGGATACTGACGCAACAAATTCAATAACGTTAAGCCTCCTGGTTCAGCCGAGGCTAAAATAAGTGCTGACCGTAAGGCATGAAATCCTACTTTTGATTGACGAGATTCGGTTTTAATCACTTCTGTCAACCGTCGCAGTAAAAATTCCCCTTGCGGTGTATAGAGAAATTGTGAAACAGCGACTGGATCAACTTTAATTGGATTCAGTAAAGCACGCCGCAACTGCTGAAGCTGTTCTTTTTTGAGATATTGCGTGTAAACGATTAAGTCGTCGTCAATAACACCTTTTCTAGCGTACTTTTCCAAAGCAGTGACAGATACGGAACGCTCAAAGGGTAAATATGATGCATAAATTCGTTCTGCTGCTATGGCAGATTTACCAACTCCAAATGTTGGTAACAACATTGAGAGAACCAGCAGTAGCGAATTCTTTCTCAAGACGCTGGTCCAATAACTAAATAAACTGTTCATTGTTTAATTGTGCAAGGAGATATTATTTAACCAGGCTTAGCTATAGGATTTATGTGAATATCCTATAAGGCATTAACATTTTTGCCTTTCAATGAGAAAGTCTTTTCATATTTTCTCATGTTTTCAAATTCAAAGAGGAAACTTTCAAGAGTATATCCCAACACGGTTGCTGATCAGATATAGGGGTTTTCAATTGGGTGCAATACATTAAAGAGTTAAAAAACCGCACCCTCGACGCAGATAAATCTGTACTTGATTCAAACGAGAAGCGCTATAATTTGCAAGAACGACAACCTTGTCAACCCTCTTTCGAGGTAATTCAAAATTCAGAATCTTTTTTTTAATTTTGTTTGCACAGCGTGCCATTAGGACATGCTTTGTACCTCCTATATCCTAAGCCATACGATCATATTTTGAGTTTGAGCAAAGTCAGGGTCATTAAGCTTAGGTTAACGCGCTTTTCCCAAAGCAATAGTGACCGAACCTGTGACGACTAAAACTGCTCCTATTATTCCTATCAAGGAAACGTTTTCCGGTAAGATGAGGGTTGGCATTATGACTGATACAAGCCAAACTGATATTAAAGTGACAATGGGAGTTAATGGTAAAATTGCACTAACGCGTGATGCTTCCCAATGTGCTAAAGATTCAGCGAAGGCACCATAAGCAAGTAGAGTATTTAAAGCACAAAAGAGTAATATACCCAAATGCAAAAGATTGAAATTCAAAATTGCTTTTGGATTGGCAAATGGAGTGAATAAAAAAGCACATCCTGCATAAAGAATGAGCATGATACTGGCAGAAGATAAAGATTGCAATAACTGCTTTTGTGCCAAAGCATAAATAGCCCAAGTAGCTGCACCAAGCACAATCAAACCACTACCCAGAAAATATTGACCTTGAGCTATAACTAAATTCTTTAATTGTTCATGAAAGAAGAGAGTGAACCCTACAATAAGAAGACTTACACCAGACCACTGAAGCAGAGTATAGCGTTCTCTAAACAGAAATAAACCACCAAAACTCATGAGTAAGGGAGCCAACTGAATAATAACTTGAGCGTTAGCAGGTGAAGTCATTGCTAAACCTTGCGTGAAAAGAATATAGTTAGCTGCTAAGAAGAGAATAGCAATGACTAGCAATATCCAAGAAGTGGAACGCAATCTTTCTAATGTCGGTAATTTTCCTCGCCATCCTAAATAAATAGATAACAACACAAAAGATACTAAAAAGCGAAACCAAATAAGGGTGTAGACATCAAGTACTTGCAAAATTACCGTCAAGGCAATAGGTAGAATTCCCCACAAAAAAACGGTCACTAACGATAATGCTAGTCCCAAACGCCAGCGACCAGAAGTAGTATGCATTGTAGTTATTAATCATGAGTTGTTAATCATTAGTCAAATAACAAATGACTAATGACAAAGGACAAAGAACAAAACTTTAAAAGAAATCAGCCATCCAAGGGGATGCACCAGTAAATATTTGAGTCGCTGCGAATAAAGCTGTTTCTGTAGCATCAAGTTGTCCTGCAAATTGCAACTGCTGGGGGGTAAATAAGCTCGTGTAGAGAGGTGCTAATCCTCTAATATCTAACTTCATTTCACCTTTTCCACCTCTGGTAACTTCACCGCGTCCATTAGCTACAGACAGAATAAATCTACCATTATTTTCAGCGAGCAAGTCATCTTGAATTTCTAGGTGCAGTTCTGCTTGAATTCCTGGTAGATAACCACGCTTTTCTAACGCTTTCACCACATCAATCACGCGCAGCATCCAACGCAGGGCAGATTTTTGCTTCGCAGTTTGCTCTGGTAACAATAAAGTAAGGGAGTCTATAGCAGAACCTTTCCATCGCACATTTTTAATTTGGGAGCGATGATTTGCAAGAAAACTCCAAAAACTTTGTGCAGCAGCGGTTGTGAGAACTGCACAATCTCTAACTCGTATAAAAGAGCCATCCTGATCTTGGTGCTGGCTGAAGATGATGTAGCCTTGGGGTTGTTCTGCTGAACCAATAAGATAGGCGTAAATTGTTTCCTTCTCATCTGGTTTGAATATTCGCTCCCAGAGACTTTGATGTCGCTCTACGAATCCATTGTTGAGTTTTGCTTGCTGCTGATAGAGTTCATGAAAAATTTCATGATCACCTGTAATAGCGCCAACTGGTAGGGGCTGTTCTTTCACTAAGATGCTTTGAGTAGGAACTTCCCAAATAGAAGAGATACCCCCCTGTTCATACCCTGCTTTTCGGTATAGGCGTTGAGTCGCTGGATAGAGAGTAGAGATGGGTACTCCCTTCGCGTGGAGTTCTTGAACAGCTTGCTGCATCATAGATAATGCAGCTCCATCTCCACGATATTCCGGAGCAATGCCTACTGCAGCTATTCCTATCATAGGTACACGTTGACCACCCCACCACTGAGCCATCGGGATAGTCGCTAGTCCACCAGCAACTTGCTTACCTGCACGAATAACATAGAAGTTTTCTAAACCGATGCGGTTGAAGAAAATTTTGCTATCACCGGACGACATGAGAAAACACTGCTCCAGGATATTCCCTAGCCGCTGAATGTCCTCTTGATTGACAACTTGGTTGTATTCAAATTTTGGCATCATAGTATATAGTACCTAGCACAACTAAACTACAAGAATACTACAATACCAATCGTGTTAGGGACTTCACCCAATAGGTTCATCCAAATGGGGGAAGTTTTTTGGCTTTAAGTTTCTTTTAAGAAAATACTAAAATCAAAACCTGTATCTGTTGACTCTAAGGACAAAGCATATTTCCAATCAATCCGCGTGGTTGGCGCTTGCTTAAACCTTCTCTTCTTCTAAATTATTTTTTATCTTTTCATATAAAATTCGACTTTCTTCGTTTTCATAAATACTTACGCAGCGAATTAAATTCGCAGTGCATTCAGCTGCAAGAAATGCCAGCCGAATACCGTATGGAATATCTTCTATGAAATGTTGTAACTCGTAATTATCACAAAATTCATCTTTGGTTTCTTCAATTTTCCCTTCATTGTTGATTTGTTCATCTTTGACGATAGAACACATGAGAATTTGAAATTTCACTCCTATTTTTTCTATTGCGTTATAAAGTGAAATCTTTTTTTCAAGAGCGTATGCACAAGCACGTAATAATTTAGAAAAATCTTCGTGACTGCCTGCTTCAAAAAAGGTTTCTTTATCAAATTCTGGCTCAACAATCATTTTTACATTCTCTAACTCATTCTAGAAAGGGCGCTACGTCTGTTCATCCAAACCTCTCAAGCTTCTTAGTTCTCATTAAATCAGTACACAGTGCATTTGATAACTGATACCTGATAACTGTTAAGCCAAAATCAATGAAATTCGATGTAAAGGTGCTTTAGCCCTCGCATGAGAACGTTTGGGAAATGTTTTAGGTCGTTTTTCCCCTCTGCCAAGCGGATATTCTTGAGTCGTAGCAACAGCCGCTCGTAAGCGATTTGCATTTCTTTTCGAGCTAGCATAGCACCGACACAGAAATGGATGCCATGACCAAAGGCGAGATGATTTTCTGCGTTCTGGCGACACACGTTGAATCGTTCGCCATCCTCAAATTTTGCTGGATCGCGATTGGCAGAGTCAAAGCGCACCATAACCAAGGAACCTGCTGGTAGTTCGACACCTTTTAACTCTGTATCTTGCTGCACAATTCGCCACATTCCTGCTGTTGGGCTTTCCATACGCAAGATTTCCTCAACTAAGTTCTCAAGTTTGGAAGGTTCCTCTTGCACCAAGGATATCTGCTCAGGATTCTGGATTAGGAACAGCATTCCACCCGCAATAGCGCTGGTGATGGTTTCATTACCCGCCACCAGGAGTTGTTGGAGGATGTTGAGAAGTTCAGCAGTATCGAGCGATCGCGGAGCGCGTCCTACGCCCGAGGTACTCCGTATCTCCTCTGAACTTTCTTCAGGGAACCAAGCGAAGCTTGGTTGGGCGTATACGGATGATCGCTCGCCAGCTATCTCCGCCTGTACAAGGTCTGTTATTATATCATCTTTTGGCTCTTGCCGACGCTGTTCAATGATGTTATTGAAATAATGCTGGAAAGCAACCACGTCCCTAGCACATTCTATTTCCTGCTCTTTTGAGAGCATGTGACCTAAACGAGCAATGAAGGAGTCAGACCATTTTTTGAACTTGGGCACATCTTCCTGAGGTACACCCAATTGGGCGGCGATAACTTTGACGGGCAAGGGTACGGCAAACTCGCTGATAAATTCACACTCGCCTTTATTGATAAAATTATCGATGAGTTCATCGACAACCAGCTTGATGTAATCTTGCATCTTTTTAACGCGGGAAGTCGTGAATGCCTTATTAACTAGCGTTCTAAATCTTTCGTGTTCTGGAGGATCGGCAGTCAGTAAAGTGTTGACTTGAGGCCAACCCTGTGCATGAATCTTCTGGAGTTCCTCGTCTTGTTCCTCTTTTCCAGCAAGCAGAGAAGAAAAGTTGCTGGAGAATAACTCGGCATTCTTAAGAATTTCGATCACCAGATCGTAGCGGGTGACGAGGAAAAGCTTGGCTTTGGGCATTGATCCTGGTAGCTCCATGACGGGTGCTTGCTCCCGCGCCAGCTTGTAGAATTCATAAGGGCACTCGATGACCTCGGGGTCAAAAAAATTATATTCCGAAAGCTGCTTCACATCTGCTCCGTCTTTCTATGCTAATAACCATGAGCCTGAATTTTAACGTGCTACTGGTGCCTTTTGTGCCGAAATTCCTGTCACAAACTGCTGGAAACGCTTATCAGAGGCAATTTCGTCGAAATCTATATCAGTTGCAGCTTCTTGTTTATAATTAGGATTTATCTCAACTGCGCGTTGCAAATTTTCTAAAGCTAACTTCACCTGTCTTTGCAGTGCATGACAGGCTGCTTTGTTGTAGTAAGCACTAGCGTAGTCTGGTTTCATTTCCAGCGCTTTGTTGAAGCTTTCAACGGCTTCGTCATCGCGTCCTAGCCTCACTAAGGCGTAACCTCGGTTATTCCAAGCTTTGTGAGAGTCAGGCTTGAGTTTTATGGCTTTGTCAAAACAAGCGATCGCTTCTTCGTATCGTTCTAATTCTTGCAAAGCAAGACCCCGGTTAAACCATGCGACAGCATCATCAGGCTTAACTTGCGTCGCTTTCTTGAAAGAAACAAAAGCTTCCTTGTGTCTTTGTAAATATCCGAGTGCGACACCCCTGTCAACCCAGGCTTGATGGTAGTCTGGCTTGATTTTCAAAGCTTGTTCGTAGGAGCGATCGCCTGTTTGTACTTCTTTCAATCTCCCTTAAAGCCATACCCC
>JAAUSC010000077.1 GCA_012031965.1 Scytonema sp. RU_4_4 | reverse complement strand
CACTCTAAGAAGTAATTTACTATTCTTTTCTAACACAACTAGGATATAACTGTCATTTTATGTCCATTATTAAATGATTCAAACCTTGAAAGACCAGGATAAATAAAAGAAAATAGTGAACAGGATAAGGCAAAACAATGTCAAATCCCACTACAGAGAACTTGATCAAGGAAAAATTTCACAATGGCTAAGATTACAATTTCTCAAATGCAAACCTCTGACAGCTATATCAATGAGCTATCAAATACTGAGCTTGATGCAACAAAAGGTGGAGACGGAGAAACAAGCGGCGTCGGTGGATTGCTTGGCGCTGCGCTTGAAACTGTTCAGGTTGCACTTGTTAACGTTAATGTTGCGGACTCCTTGAATAACAATAACCTTAGTATTCTTAGCAGCGGTAATACTGGAGATGCGAAAGTTACGAAATTATTATGATACGGTTGGTAGCACTAAAAAGTAATAGCACTAATCGTTTGCATCAATTTGAGAAATAAGACTTGAGTGATGAGCTTCTTCTAAAGAATTACATTCACTGACTTTATTTCTGAAATTTTTGCTCAGTCTTATCCTGCATCTTATTTAAGTAAGATGCAGGTATTTTATTTGAGTGAAAAGTCTTTCATTGCTCTGAACATCAAATAACAATCTTATTTGATTAAAAGTCTGGAATAATTTCTATGATAGAGATTTTTTTGAGTCAATCTGAAAAATAATCTACAATGTTTTCTGAAATAACTAGGATATAATTGTCATTTTTATGTCCATTATTAAGTTATTTAAACCTTGAAATATCAGGGTAAATCAAAGAAGATAGTGAACAGGAACAGGCAAGACAAAGTCGAATTCCAAAAAGAAAGGACTTAATCAAGGAGTAAATTTCACAATGGCTAAGATTACAATTTCTCAACTGCAAACCTCTGACAGCTATATCAATGAGCTATCAAATACTGAGCTTGATGCAACAAAAGGTAGAGACGGAGAACTACTCGGTTACGGTGAATTGATTGGGCTTGCGCTTGAAACTGTGCAGGTTGGGCTTGCTAACGTTAACGTATCGGACTCCGGGAATAACAATAACCTTAGTCTTCTCAGCAGCGGAAATACTGGAGATGTGGACGTTACAAAATACGGCGGATACGGCTTGTTGCGCTAAAAAGTAATAGCACTCATCGTTTGCATCAATTTGAGAAATAAGGCTTGAGTAATGAATTTATTCTAAAGAATGACATTCATTCGCTTTATTTCTAAAATCTTTGCTTAGCATGAACCTGCATCTTACTCAAATAAGATGCAGGCATGCTCTCATAGTGAAAACTCTATAATGAATCTGGACACAAAATAGCAAGATGATTTTATGATAAATCTGAAATGGTTTCTATTTGCTCAATTTGTTGTTTGAGCCACTCTGAGAAAAAATCTCCAATGATTTTATTACGTAGCTTATCATGCAATTCTGGTTGAACTATTTCTCCCACAAGAATTAAATTTATTCCTGAAGACGTCACAATTGGCTTGAGAAGCTGAGGCGGCTTAGCAGCAAAGATAGCAGCAGAAATTTCTGGCTTTAAATCTTTACGATACACTATTCCTCGATATCCGCATTTTCGGCGTAACTCTGTCTCCTGGACATATGTGTGAGCAACATCATAAAAACTCATTTCACCTTCTTTTATGGTATAGTAAAGCTCTATTGCCAAGTCTTCATCATCTAAGATAACTTCATATATTACTGCACCAATATAGTCTAATTGATTTTCAAAGAAATAAGGTTCAACTTTATCTGCAAACAGATGTTTTGCCAACTCTCCAGAAATGAAGCTAGTGTATGCAATTTGTTCAAAATCATCTATGGAAAGGTGATGTTTTTGTAGCCACAGCCATGTTTCTTCAGCACTTCCAAGCTTATTTATTAATCGGAATGTATCTGCTGTTTTCTGGAGTGCTTCATCTTCTACCTCAATGCCAATCTCCTCAGTCGCAACTGCAACAATTTTACGAGTTATAATTTCTTGCATAATCTCAGGAATTTTACAAGATAGTTTGACTTGTTGAAGAATATCTTCACTAGTAATAGTAACAGTCTTTAACATGATATTTATTCCAGTTAAGTAAACGAACTTAAACCTAGCACTCTCTACAAATTCAAATTCCCTTTCCGTAACTGCTGAAACGGATCGAGCAGAAAATCAATAATTCGACGTTGTCGTACAATCACCTCAGCTGTCGCTGTATCTCCAGGACGCAAGGAAATACATTTATCTGCCTTGGGAATACAATTTTGTTTTAATGCGATTTCTAAGTTATAAGCCGCCACTTTTCCATTAGCTGTTTCTACCTCTGTTGTCGTAGGAGAAATCTCCACTAATTCTCCTTCTATCACTCCATAATCCTGAAAAGGATAAGCATCAAATTTTAACTTGACTGGCATTCCTTTCTGCAATGAACCACTCTCAGTTGTTGCTATCTGTGCCCGAATCACTAAAGGCGCACCTTCTGGAGCAATTTCTGCAACCATCGTTCCTGACTGTACGACAGCCCCAGCTCTTTGTATTGGTAATTGAAATACTCTACCTGCTACAGGCGATTTTAAGATTCTTTGCCCTAACTGTAACTGTAAAGTTTGAATTTGACTTTTACTTTGAGAAATTTCTGACTTCAGTGTCGTCATTTCTGTTTCAAGAGTCTTAAGTTGTTCTTCACTTTTTAAGACAGCTAGCTTACTAGAATGAGTCAGAGTTTGATAACTCCTCTTCTGTTCCTTCAGACGTAAGTAAGCCTGTTCAATTTCAGCCTTGGCTTTGCGAATCCTCTGCTCATAATTACTTTGCTGTTCTGCCAAGCGTAGTTTAGCTTGTTCAATCTCTGATTGACTTTGTGCGAATAACTTTTGTTTTTCGTTTACTATGTCTTGCTTTTCTACAACTTTAACCTCTGAAACAATTCCTTCTTGCCTTAACTGACGATAGCGTTCAACCTCCTGCTGGGTACTGGCTAAACTACTTTCTACAAATTTAATAGCATTTTTATTAGACTCAAGAGTTTTCTTTGCTTGATTGACTTGCGTAATTTTTTCTTCTTTTTGTAGTTCATAAGTGTTTTTTAGAGCAGTAAAAATCTGCTGAACTTGCTCAATTTGAGCACGCTTTTCTAACTCTTGTGCTTGAGTTTGTTGTCGCTGAGTTGTCAAAGCTAAAATTAACTGTTTTTTCAAAATATTCAACTGCGACAGCCGATTGAATTGCCCCTCTAATTTATTCTTTCCTTGACGCAATTCGGTTCGCACTAATTCCGAATCCAATATCAACACAGGCTCTCCTGGTTTTACTGAGTCACCTTCCTTAACCGGAATTTTGGCAACAGATCCGGTGACAAGAGTATCTAACTTTACTGTTTTACCCTTCGGCTCAAGTCTTCCTTTAGCAGTGCCGGTTTCATCCACTTTAAACAGTATTGCCCAAGGTAAAGCGATAGCCGAAAAACTCAACAGAAAATATAGTAATCCTCTTGTCCAAACGTGAGGTAAGCTATCAAGTAATTCCTGAGTGAAATCAGACCAATCATGAGTTGTCTTAACTGATGTTTGAGAGTTTACAGTTTCATGATATTTATTATTCTCTGGAACTTGAGTATGAACCTTTCCATTTAACGTATTTGTCATGATTTTTCCTTACACATTTTTATATTTTTGTAGCAGAGACTCGGGGAGATAGGCAAAGTAAAGCGAGTGAGGTAAGTTGAGGAGATAAAGAGATGAATTTGTCTCATTTAACATTTTGTATCTCACCCGAATTATGCCTTGAACTTAAGTTCAAGGCTCATAGCCAAAATCCGTTAAAACAGGAAACACATACTAACAAGCTAAAGCTTAGTTAAGTTTTGAGCCAATAAATTTATTCCTTGGCGGACGCAAAGACAAGTCCAAGGTATGACTCCTCCCACTTCTTCTACTTCTCTTTGTCCTCTCACGCCGCCATATTCAACTGCTGTTGTTGATTGAGATAGAAATAGTGTTCCCGCTTTGCCATTAAGGCTTCGTGAGTTCCACTTTCAATTAATACACCCTTGTCTAAAACCAAAATCAAATCTGCATTTCGTATAGTCGAGAGACGATGAGCAATGACTAAGGCGGTTCGTCCTTTAAGAATAGTGTTTAAATTCCTTTGAATGATCCGTTCTGACTCTGTATCTAAATGGGAAGTCGCCTCGTCAAAAATTAATAACTTGGGATTACCTAATAATGCTCTGGCGATCGCAATTCGCTGGCGTTGTCCACCAGACAACAAACCCCCACCTTCACCAATTTGTGTTTCATAGCCCATCGGCAACTTTTTAATAAACTCATCAGCACCTGCTAAGTTTGCGGCTTCAATGACTTCTTCTAAAGTTGCTCCTGGATATCCTAAACTGATATTTTCTCGAATCGTTCCACCAAACAAAAAGGTATCTTGGTCAACGACCCCAACAGAGGAGCGTAAGGAACGTAAAGAAATACTGGTAATATCCAGTCCATCAATCAATACCCGACCATCTGTTGGAGGATACAATCCTAGAACTAACTTAGAAATCGTCGTTTTTCCCGAACCACTACGTCCTACAAGAGCCACGATTTGCCCTTGTTTGATTTCAAAACTGAGATTTTCTAGAATATTAATATCGCTTTCCTTATGATAGCGAAAGGTGACATTTTCAAAGCGAATGTGTCCCTGAACTTCTGGTAAGAGTTGCCGTGCTTGATGTTGCAAATCCTCTTCAGGTTCTGCATCCAAAACATCATTAATACGTTCGGTTGCAATTACCACTTCCTGTAATTGATTCCATAACACCGTTAATCGTTGGAAAGGCGAAATAATATTTCCCAACAACATATTAAATGCTACCAATTGACCAATAGTTAATTGGTTTTGAATGACCAAAGATGCTCCATACCATAGCAATACGGTAGTGACCACTGCTTGAATTGTATTGCTAAAGATTTGCAGACAATTGCTGATAACTTGCCCAGAAAAGTTAGTTTTTACTTCCTTATGTAATAATTCCTCCCAATGCCAACGCACTGTTTGTTCCACTGCAGTAGATTTCACCGTCCGCACACCAGTGAGCACTTCAATAAGGTAACTACTTTCATTGGTAACAGCATGAAAGATTTCTCTGGAAATCTTTTGTAAAAAAGGTGTAGCTATCAACGCCAGCAAGAAAAAAGGCGGTATAATCACCAAAGCCAGCAATGCCATTTTCCAGCTATACCAGAACATCAATCCTACATAGATAAAAACCGTGAGTACATCCAGCAGGATAGACAAAGCTTCACCAGAGAGGAAGCGTTGGATTTTGCGGTTTTCTTGTACGCGAGAGATAATATCTCCAACATAACGGGATTCAAAAAAACTTAAAGGAAGTCGCAAGGTGTGGCGAATAAACCCCACAATTAATGCCAAATCTAACTTATTCGCTGTGTGGAATAGCAGATATTGCCGCAAACCCACGATTGCTACACGAAACAGGCTAAAAATCAGTAACCCCAACCCTACCGCCGTTAAGGTGAGTTCCGAACGCTGCACCACCACTCGGTCTAAAATTAGTTGAGTGAATAAAGGGGTAATGAGTCCAAATACCTGGATAAATATAGAAGCGATAAGCACTTCTAGCATGACCACAGAATGGGGCTTTATCAACTCCAAAAACTGCCACAAGGGAGTTGTTGTCTCTTTGGCATCCTTTAATGAAGTTGTAGGTTGTAGAAGCAGTGTGTAGCCAGTCCAGCCTGCTTTAAATTCAGCGTGGCTTAAGGTACGTTGACCAATAGCGGGGTCTGCTACTATGACATTTCTTTGGCTGATTTCATAGATAACGATGTAGTGCTTCCCTTCCCAGTGGACAATGGCAGGTAATTTTTGCTTTGCCAACTGGTCAAGACTCGCTTTTACAGGTCGCGTGCCAAACCCAAGACTTTCTGCAGCCGCCGATAACCCCCGCAATGACGCGCCACTGCGGTCAACATTGGCAATATCCCGCACGCGGTTGATACTGAAGCGTTTCCCCCAATAGCGAGATACCATCACTAAACAAGCTGCACCGCAGTCAGATGCACTGTGTTGGGCAAAAAACGGATAACGCCGAATCATCCGTTGCCACAAATGCCCAACTCGTTGCCTAGGATTTGGGAAGTAAGCTTTGTTTATCTTTTTCTCTTGCTCTTGTTGTATCGCTGATGTTGACGGAACATCTATCTTAGGATATACTTTATGTATATCTGCAAATGTTGTCTGAAAGTTATTTGTCCCCAAAAGTAGGGAATTTCGCGTTTGCACTTGATTCTGTAAGTGTTCTCGAATTTGGGGATGTTTAGCCATAAGTGGCAATAACGCCTCTTTTGAGATAAAGCACACCTGTAGATTCAACGCAGCCCTAGCTTTGTAAGGCTGAAATTCCAAATCGGGGAATAAGGTAAATTCACCGAACGACGCACCTACCTCTAAGGAGGCAATCAATTCATCTTCTTCGTTCAGCAACCTTACCTTGCCAGCAACAACAATGTAGATGCCAGGTTCAACGTGAATTCCTTGCCAGAATTTTCCTACTTTTGGATTGGAGATTTTAGCCGCCTGAAGACAACGCTGAAATTCTTCCTCAGAAAGAGAATGCCCTAAAGCATTGTTCAACTGTTGTAAAGAAAGCAAGTGCGCTTGTATTGGATTGTGCGCCATAGATATCTGAATCAGTCCCTAATTTTGTGAGATTAATAGGCAATAATTCAGTGCTATCCGGTGGATTAGCCGAATTGAGGTCACGAATTAAGATTTTTGAACTCCTAGCCAAGTCATTCTTATTCGTGTCTTTGTCGGTATTTTTGGGTTTTGGTCTGGTAGATAACCCCATTTGTTGGAGCAAGCGACGGATATGGCGATCGCTCACCTCAACCCCAAATTCTTTTGCCAGATGTTTCTTAAGCCAGTTTGCTGTCCAACGTTGAAAAGAATAGCCGTAATCACGAGGACTATTGCTTACCAGTTGCTGCAAACGCTTCAAATATTCGTCATTCACAGTTATTGGACGACCAATTGGACAATCTTGCCATTGATGCGCCATACCAGTACGGGCTATATGCGTCCAATGCCTTGCTGTTGCTGGAGAGCACCCCAAGGTTCGACAAATTTCGGTTTGAGATTTCCCCTCATCTACCAGTAACATAATCTGGATACGCTGGCGGTATGACTCAGGTAAATCCTCTTGTAGACTTTTTTGCAAAAGTTTGCGTTGAAACACTGTCAAAAACCTATTATGAGCAACTTCCCGGTTACTGGTATCAAATTTTCCTGGATAGTGTGACATATCTGTAAAATTTAGCTGTTTGCTGTAAAAGGGTTTACTTCAGGAACACACGTAACTTTGCTAACATTTGTACAAAAAGTCTTACAGGCGCTCATGATAAGCTAAAACTACTATATCTCTAATTTAAGAAAAGTTTTCTTCTAGAAAGAATCAGAAAATATACGCAAAGCAAGTGTTATTTTTATTTTCTTTAAGATCGTTTCATGAAAGATTTAAGATTGAAATTTCGTATCCAAAAAGTTAAATGACATGATTTAAGTATAAAAAGTAATATTTGTTACAAATAAACAACAATAGTATTTTTGTGCTAAAAAGATTACTGATTATGCGCAATGACTTACCGCTAATGTACAACTTGGCTTTATTAATGCCCTTCAAGCAGGGACAAGGTTAAAGTTTAATGTAGCCCTTGAACTTTAAATTGCTGAATGAGCGATAAGCGAAGCTTGCTGCCAAAGGCAGATCGCACTCCTTGGACTCCCCTCCATGCAAAACTACACCGCACCATCCGCTCGCGCCACCTATTTGAGCGCAACCAACGACTACTAGTTGCAGTTTCGGGTGGACAAGATTCTCTGTGTCTCATCAAATTACTGTTAGATTTACAACCAAAATGGGGATGGAATCTAAGTATTGTCCATTGCGACCATCGCTGGCGTCCTGACTCCCAAGCAAATGCGAATCATGTAGAAAACTTGGCAAAAAATTGGGACCTCTCATTTTATTTACGAACAGCGCACGAACCATTAAAAAGTGAAGCTGCTGCACGCAACTGGCGGTATCAAGCTTTGAGTACCATTGCCTGCGAAAACCAATTTCACTGCATTATTACAGGTCATACAGCCAGTGATCGCGCTGAGACTCTACTTTACAACTTAATTCGTGGTACAGGCGCTGATGGCTTACAAGCATTAACATGGCAACGGTTGTTAGATAATGGCATCGTGCTTGTACGCCCACTGTTAGAAATGACTCGGACGCAAACAGGGCAATTTTGTCAAGATTTTCAGCTTCCTGTTTGGGAAGATTCAACAAACCAAGATTTGAAATTTGCACGTAACCGCATCCGTCAACAGCTATTACCATATTTGCAAGAAAATTTCAACCTCCAAGTTGAATCGGCTCTTGCCCAAACTGCTGAAATCTTGCAAGCAGAAGTGGAATATTTAGAACAAGCTGCTCATAGGTTGCGGGAAGAAGCGTCAGGGGAGATGGGGAGATGGGGGGATGAGCCAGATGAGGGAGTGGGGGAAGATGGGGAAGATGTCGAAGTATTTTCTCCCCCTACTTTTCCCCTAAGGTTAAACCGTCGTGTGTTACAAAAAGCACCACTGGCACTACAACGTCGTGTCATGCGTCAAGTATTACAAGAAATACTTCAGAGCGCTCCTAGTTTTGAGCAAATTGAAAAACTAATAGCTTTAATAACAGCACCAAACCGTTCGCAGACTGATCCATTTCCTGGTGGTGCGATACGCTCTGCGTCAAGCCTCCGGCTTATCGCCCAAGTTCAAGGTGACTGGATTTACCTAAAACAGTTCCGAGTTAAGATGTCAGATTGAGGAGTGTCTGACGCATTTTGCTAATCGTTTGGAGTTGATCATGACCTGTTTGCTGCACTGTAGCTAACGATTCAGCGAGTTCTTGCAGCTTTTGCCGAAATCCATTTTGCTCATTATCCAACACAGCAGAGTGCCTGCACTGTGTTTTGTACTCCTCCAAGTGACGTTGCTCACTCCGCAAGTGCTCCCATGCAGCTTCCAGTGCTTGACGGTTGAGATCAATCTCCGTTTGCAACTTTTCAATTCCCTTGCGGGAAGTCTCTACTTCTTGTTGTTGTGCTTTTAAGCACTGAAATTCATCCTCCATTTGCTGCAGTTGTTCCAAGCGAGCTTCCATATCCATTTCACGGCGATTCAACTCTTGCGCTTGAAACGTCAAAGATTGTTTCCACTGATTAATTTCTTCTTCTCTAACCTTCAATTTTTCCACCTGACGGGAAAATTTCTGCAAAATATTAACTAAAGGACGCCCTGCTTCCTGAATTTGTTGTACTTTGCGGTTCGGATTTATTTCAACCAATACAAGGACTCCATCACTTAATTTGCTAGCTTCCTCAGCAGGAAGCACTTCTTCAGAAACCGTACTCCAACTTTGGTCAGTTCGTTGACAAGCCAGTAGTTTTAGTTCGGTTTTGCCACCACCAAGTAAACCGCCTTTCTGCTTTTGTACTTCTGCTAAATACAGCACACCGTTATTCCTTTTGTGTACTTAATACTCGTATTTTGAGCAATACCTTAAATAGTTGCATTATGCTGTTTTATTTATCCCTAAGTAAGGGACAAATGAACAGATGATATGACATTATTTTTTGAATTGCGATACGTCACGTCTTATATATGTTATGTATAAAACTAATTTGTCGCCTATTCCTATTTTGTACTGATATTATTTTTTAAGTCTTCGGTATTATTGCTAACTTTATCCTACTGAGTTCCATTTCAACTCGTGCCAGTTATGTTAATGCAAAATTCCAGGATTTATGCAAAGAAACCTGGTTTATACCAAAAATCGTCTGTTTTGCAACCAAATACGAACGAAGAAACCGGGTTTCTAGAAGGTGGTGCGTAAGTCCTTAATAAAAAAAAAGGTTCAACCTGTTTGAACGAGCGAATTTTGATAGCGCAGCTTGGCACGAAATGCCATACTTTGAATTCCCCCAGAGGGGGCTAGTACCGCTGGCGTTCGTCAAAAGTCAAAAGTCAAAAGGCTTATGCTGTAAGCTTTTTTTTGATTGAAAATGGTGAATCCAGCGCTGCAGGAGGGTTTCCCTCCGTAGGCGACTGGTGAACCCGAAGGGTAGCCTTATTTCCGCCGGGTGGGGCTAGCTACTTTTCTAGGTGTAAGACCTCGGTCCCACTGATAAATCTGTGGTCTTGGAATAAGAACGCCAAGTTTGCTCAACGGCGTCCGCCCAAGTTGGGAAACCCTTCCTGTATAGGATTATTTTATACAAAATAAAGAATAGAATTATTTTATACAGTAAATACTTGTAGGAAAATTAGGAAATGTTCTAATTATAAACGTCTACATCAGGAAGTATATGGGTGTTCTATGAATACAGTTCTGATTGTGGAAGACAGTGTTGCACACAGGGAGATGATTACAGACCTTCTGAAAGCAAGTGGCTTAACATCTGCCAAAGGAGATTTGACGGTGCAAGCCGAGGTAACCGCTGATGTACTTGGAGCGATCGCTGATGCTTTTAACCTCACAATTCAAAACCTGCGGAATCTTGTACAACAGGTGAAAGTAGCAGCACAGGAAGTTACCAAAGGGGCAACGAATTCCGAAACCTTTGCTAGGGTGTTATCTAGGGATGCTCTACGACAAGCACAAGAGTTGGCGGTGACGCTGAATTCTGTACAAATTATGACTGACTCCATCCAACGTGTAGCACAAGCAGCACACGAAGCAGAAGCTGTGACCCGTGATGCTAGCGATATTGCTCTTCAAGGAGGAGAAGCAGTAGAGAATACTTTAGCGGGGATTTTAGAAATTCGGGAAACCGTGGCGGAAACAACCCGGAAAGTGAAGCGACTAGCAGAGTCTTCCCAAGAAATTTCTAAGATTGTGGCGTTGATTTCTCAAATTGCTTCTAGGACAAATTTATTAGCACTCAATGCTAGTATTGAGGCAGTACGCGCGGGAGTTGCTGGACGGGGTTTTGCAATAGTAGCGGATGAAGTGCGTCAGTTAGCAGACAAATCAGCTAAGTCGTCGAAAGAAATAGAACAAATAGTGATGCAAATTCAGAGCGAAATAGGCTCTGTGATGATTGCGATGGAAGAAGGTACACAACAGGTCATTAAAGGTACGAAGTTAGCACAACAAGCCAAGCGATCGCTCTTAAACATCATTCATGTCGCAAAGCGTATCGATGTTTTAATGCACGGGATGACCTTGGATGCAGTCGAACAAACCGAAACCTTCCATGCTGTGACTCAGGTGATGCAATCTATGGAATTAACAGCGCAAGACACTTTCCAAGAAGCACAACGAGTATCTGGTGCTTTACATAATTTGGTAAGTGTATCTCGTGACCTGATCGACTCTGTTGAACGTTTCCAAGTCGAAACAGGTGAAAACACAAGGTAATTAATCGTTTGTTCTGTGTCTTTAGTTATTGATTAATGACTAATGACTAATGACTAAATGACTAATGACTCATGACTCATGACCAATGACTAAAAACTATGCTCCCAGAACAACAACAGCGCATTTTGGGTTACTTTATTGAGGAAGCAAAAGACTACCTGAATATAATAGAACAGGGGTTGCTGAATCTTCAGAGTACTCTTGACGACCCGGAAATGATTAACGAAGTTTTCCGAGCAGCTCACTCCATTAAGGGAGGAGCAGCAATGCTTGGTCTGAGTAGCATTCAGCACACAGCTCACCGTTTGGAAGACTGTTTCAAGGTTCTCAAAGAGCATCCAATTAAGGTTGACCAAAAATTAGAATCTTTGTTTCTTGGTGTATCTGATACCTTAAAAGAGTTGATAGAAAATTTGCAAGAACCTTTTGGTCCGACTGAAGAAATTGTAGAGACCTTAATGTCAGAAACTGAACCTGTGTTCAAATGGTTGCACCAACATTTGGAGTTACTTGTACAACAAAGTAGTCAAGAGGTAATAAAAAATACGAGTATCTGGCCAAAAACTTCTTCTGTCACTTCACCACAACCCATACCACAAAAAAGCGAGAGTTGGCAAAATCTACAAACTCTGCAAAGTCAAGTTATCCGGACACTACGGGAAATGTTGCAACTGTTTAAACAAACCGCAACACCCCAAACACGGCAAAGGCTTTGTGAGTGTTGTGACCAGTTAGCCGAACTCGGTGAAGAATTCAATTGGTCTAACTGGTATAGTTTGTGTCGAACAGCAGGAAATGCGATCGCTAATCCTGAAAACACATATCTTACTCTTGCTAAAATCGTTATTACAGATATTAAACAAGCTCTAGAATTAGTCAGTGCAGGTAGGGAAGCTGAAATGACAATTAGTCAGCAACTGCAAGCACTTGTTAACGTAGAAGCAGCAATTGAATTATTAGAAATTCCCCTTGAGTCAGCGGATGATTTAGATACTCCAGCATCTTCTAGCACTTTCTATTTGGTAACTGATAAAGAACTTCCAAAAACCACAAGTGATACTGCTTCCACAGAACTTTTGGATATTGAGCCGCAAGACAGAATTACCAGTTTATCTGAGTTGTTCGAGCAATTGAATAGCAATGACGCGTCTCTAACCCATAGTAGTACGGATACCAATAACCTAGAGGTAGGAATAGCCCAGTTAAATACCCTGGCTGATTCGTTTGAAGGTGAAAGTTCAGATTCATGTAGAACGTGGGACAAAGAAGAACTTTTAGACATGAGCGCTGAGGAGAAATTAGAAAGAATTTTAAGTAACAGTAACACTGAAAAGACTGATAGTCATTCTGAAACTGTCATCAATGAGGAGACTATTAGTGATAAGCACAAAGTCGTCACAACCACAGAAGATTTTACTCTTCAGTTATCTGATGATTTCTTAGAAAAGAATATAGACTTAAGTAGCGATAAGACAGTAAAACCAGAAGATACAACAGAAATTATACAAAGCAACTCAAAGCAGTCTATTAGTGCTAGCGAAAAAATACAAGACCAAGTAAGTAGTTTATTAGAACTGGTACTGGATGACAAGCAACCCTTACCCACAGACGAAATAAATCAAATACAAACAGAGATTATTCCAAATATCGAGCTTTCCAAAAACCAAGACACTAGCTTTGATGATTTCTTTTTAGAAACTGCCAAAGCAGAATCAATGAAGGAAATTGATTCTGGTCACGACAGAGAATCAAAAACCATACCACACCAAGATAAAATCTCGACTTTAGAAGAGCTATTTACCGAAGTAGACGAAGCTAATAGTATAGCTTTACCTGGAAACAACTCAACATCTGCTAATGTATTTACTCTACTGCCTGAAACAGAAGATTTGAACAACTTATGGAAATCAGAAGCAAAGGAAGAAAAGGGCGAGTTTTCTCCTGTCCATCAACAGAATGCAGCAAGTGAGTTAGAAGAAATTTTGTTGGCTAACGCTGGTGATAATATTTTTGATGATGTGGATCAGCCCCTGAATTTTACCTTAGAAAGTTTGATTTTGGAAGATGCAGATTTTAATTTTCAGCTAGAAGAGCAACAGTTTAATTTGTTATTTTCACCAGATGATAATGAGGAATTTTATCAAAAAATAACATCAAAGATACCAATTATTGATACTACGATAGATGCCCAAGACACAGCTTACTATAGGGTAGTGCCTCATACAGGCAAAAGTCTTTTTTCGCAACAGCCAGAAGTTCTAGAATTCACTCCAGAATTTACAACTTCGCCTTCAGAGGCTGAACCATTTACAGAACAACAGCAGGATTTTATTAATAATTTATTGTTTACAGAATCTCAAGATATTAGTTTGACGGTAACTTCTGAGTCTTCACAGGTAGACTTAGATATCTTAGACAAAGCAGAAACCATCTCACCAGCAGATTTTGATTTCACCGATAATTCTTTACAAATCCATTCAGATCTTGATTTAAATCAAGATTTATTAGCAACAGAAGCAGTTTCTTCAGAGGAGGAATTCGCTCAAGAAGTTGATCCCTCCTTAAATGACGAATTTTCTGAGTTATATGAGTTACTAAGTCAGGAAATTGTATCAGATGTCAATCCTGAATTGAGACCAGAAAAAGTCACCACCCAAGCAAAATTTTTCAGCGCAGTACCAAACCAGGTGACATCAAATACAGGCGAGAGAGATTTACCTCTGCGTCCCTTCGTCTCTCGCACTCCCAAGTTTGAACAACTCATCAAAGTTCCTGTTAAGCATCTAGATGACCTCAGTAATTTAGTGGGAGAGTTAGTCGTTAATCGCAACACGTTGGAACAGGACCAAGAACGTCTGCGACAGTTTTTAGATAACTTACTGCATCAGGTGCAGCAATTGAGTGATGTTGGGGCGAGAATGCAGGAATTGTACGAGCGATCGCGACTAGAAACATCTGTGCAAGCCAATCGCAGAAATCATGATGGTCAAAAGAATGAAGAGACAGACAGGGATTTTACTGAATCGGAAATGGATCGGTTTACTCCTTTTCATACCCTGTCGCAAGAAATGATCGAACTTATAGTGCGGGTGCGTGAGACCGCCAGTGATATTGGTTTTGTCACAGAAGATACCGAGAGAGTCACAGGACAGTTCCGGCAGGTGACTAAAGCGCTACAAGAAGGCATAATGCGATCGCGAATGGAGCCATTTTCTGAAGTGAGCACTCCTTTAGAGCGAGGAGTACGCGAAAGCGCTATCAAGTGTGGTAAACAAGCGCAACTCGTTATCGAAGGTCGAGAAACCTTGATAGACAAAATGATTTTGGAACATCTCAAAAACCCGCTCACTCATTTACTGAACAATGCGATCGCCCACGGTGTTGAAACACCAGACGTGCGACAAACCCTTGGTAAGCCACCAGTGGGAGTCATTACTGTCCGTGCATTTCATCAAGGTAATCAAACTATCATTTCTGTCACTGATGATGGCGCAGGTATTGACATAGAAGCAGTCAAGGCAAAAGCAATTAAGATAGGCATCATGACGCCAGAACAAGCGAAAAACTTGTCTGACCATGATGTGTACAATTTACTCTTCCTACCAGGTTTTAGTACCAAAGAAAAAGAAGATGAATTAGCAGGTCGTGGTATCGGTTTGGATGTCGTTCTCGCTAGAATGAGTGGAGTGCGAGGGACAATTAACATTGATTCCACTGTGGGGAGAGGAACGACCTTCACCATTCGTTTACCCCTGACTCTCAGTATTTGCAAAGCTCTGTGCTGTATATCTGATAAAGTCCACATTGCTTTCCCAATGGATGGCGTGGAAGATACCCTAGATATTCCTGTCACAAATATCCAACAGGGTTCTGATGGACAGAAATACATTCCTTGGCGTGACACATTACTCCCATTCCAACCGCTCAAAGAAATTTTAACTTTCAATCGTCAACTCAGCCGAGATAGTGTTTATGCTGATCACCAAGACAATGACATGATTTCCGTAGTTGTCGTGCGATTAGCAAATGTCTTTCTTGCTCTACAGGTAGATAAGGTCCTTAACGAGCAAGAAATCGTGATTAAGCAATTTGAAGGACCAGCCCCCAAACCTATCGGTGTTGCTGGTGCGACTATCCTGGGTGATGGTCGTATTATGCCCATTGCTGATGTGCTAGAAATCATTGACATTTTTCAAAGACGAACCTCAAAACAGCGTAGTGTTAGTCTTGGGGAACACGAGACTCCCATCGTACAAGAAACGACTGCTGTTAAAATTAACCCCACAGTGCTCATTGTGGATGACTCAATTACAGTACGGGAATTGCTGTCACTCACATTTGGTAAGGCAGGTTATCGCGTAGAACAGGCGCGTGATGGTCACGAAGCCTGGGAAAAACTGCACTCTGTACCTTGTGATATTGTATTTTGTGACATTGAGATGCCTCGCTGCGATGGTCTAGAGTTGCTCTCTCGCATTCAGAAAGATCCCAACCTCAATCACTTACCCATTGCCATGCTCACCTCACGGGGTGCAGAAAAGCACAGACAAATGGCAATTCAACTCGGTGTAAGCGGCTACTTCACCAAACCATATCTTGAGGAAGTCTTACTCGAAGCAGCGTCACGGATGCTCAAAGGTGAGAAACTTGTTGACAGCAATAGTAGTAGTTAGTTAACTTCGCAATTCATCTCATCACTCATCGGAAGCGCAGTCATGAACTGTCTAGAAAAAAACACTTTGACACTAGCCATGTCAAAGTGTTTTTTATTTTAAAAAATAAACATCAAACTGGCGTCAGTAAATTTTCAAATAGAAAGTCCGCCAATTTCGTACCAGACGTATAAGCTGCATCTGCATCCCATTGAAAATGGACACCGAGATAAATACGGCTACGCCCATTCTCTAAAGCTGCGGAGGAGAAGCTGTTGAATGTCCGTGTGATTCTGATGTTATTATTGCCCCTCGCACTCGGATCTTCAGATGTGAGCGTGAAGGTAACATTGTCTGTGCCAAAGAAATTCCGTAGAATTCCGGCATGTAGCGCTCCGAAAGTTGCGTGACCAGAGACATACGCCGGGAATGCAGGCGAAAATCGCGTGCCATCACATTGCAACGTGCATAATGGCACCCGTACGGGCGATTGGTCCAGGTGCACCACCATTTACACGAATTGCTTGTAGATAGACATTATTCCAATTGATAATTTGGTCTAACATTAAGGTTCCTTTGTATTTTGTTTGTTTCTGCCCTGTTATTATTTGAGTTCAATGAAGTTAGAAGACTGCAGTACACATAGCTACCGCTATGGCAAAAATCTTTGCCCTCTATTTACAAAGAATAAATCTAGAAGCTTACTATGTTCTTAGTAGTTGACCTTGAAATCAACTTATGCACCTGTAGAATAAGAGTCAGAACAAAGAAAGCCGATTTTTTGAGTCCCTCATTTTTTGAGGAGTCAATATATCAACATAATGACAAGACTCTTTGAATAACAGCAGTACCCCCACAGGGTACTTTTTTCACAACTCAATTTTGATGGCTATAGTTGAGTCATTCGTACAAGATATTCAGTAAAATTACTTGTAAAAATACGACGAATTCTACCTAAAAAAAATGACCAATGACTAAAGTGCTTCTAGCATCGCGGCTATTTTTAGTGACTTTATTCGCTATAGTTATTTTGTCGAGGGGATTGTTACCTGCTGCGGTTGCGGTTGCTAAAGCCGAAACCCTGAGCAATTCTCTAACTTTAATTCAGCAGGATGTGCAAAAAACTTTAGACGAGATTCTATCTTTGAACTATGTCACTAAAGGATTAGCTTCTTTTAAAACTATGCCTACCAAAAAACATCTGAATTACCCACCCAGTCCTAAGAATAATCAAGTCGATAACTACCACGGTACTTTAGTAGCAGACCCTTATCGCCCCTTAGAAAATCCTGACTCAGTAGAAACAAAAGCTTGGATTGAAGCACAAAATAAAGTGACTTTTGGCTATCTTCAGGAAATTCCTGCAAGAGAAAAAATTAAGCAGCGTCTCACGAAGTTATGGGATTACGAAAAATATAGTGTTCCTTTCAAAGAGGGTAACCGTTACTTTTATTTTAAAAACAACGGGCTGCAAAACCAAAGCGTCTTGTACACACTCAAAACCCTCGATGCTGAACCAAAAGTTTTACTTGACCCAAATACCCTTTCAGAAGATGGGACTGTTGCCCTTTCGGGAACAGTTATCAGTGAAGACGGTAATTTTTTAGCATATGGTCTTTCCACTGCTGGTTCTGACTGGCAAGAATGGAAAGTTAGAGATATTGAAACAGGTATTGACCTCAAAGACCAGTTGAAGTGGATTAAATTCTCTGGTGCATCTTGGACAAATGATAGTAAAGGGTTTTTCTATAGTCGCTATGATGAGCCAAATGAAAAAACCAAATTAGAAGACGTCAACTATTACCAAAAGCTTTACTACCATAAACTGGGAACACCGCAATCAGAAGACTTACTTATTTACAATCGTCTAGACCAGAAAGAATGGGGATTTGATGGCGGCGTGACAGAAGATGGACGCTACCTCATTATTTCAGTATGGAAAGGAACTGACCCCAGAAATCTAGTTTTCTACAAAGATTTGACGAATCCAAAAGCGGAAGTTGTAGAACTCATTCAAGAATTCGAGTCCAGTTTCAGTTTTATTGATAATGACGGTAGCATCTTCTATTTTCGCACTGATTCAGATGCACCAAAAGGACGATTGATTGCTATTGATACTAAGAATCCAGCGCAAAAAAACTGGAGAGAAATCATCCCTCAAGCGACAGAAACTTTAGAAGGTGTTAGTACAATTAATAACCAATTTGTTACTGATTATCTTCAAGATGCTCATAGCCAAATCAAGATTTTTGACTTAAATGGCAAATTTATACGTGAGGTGAAATTACCAGGTCTCGGTTCAGCAGGAGGTTTCAAAGGCAAGCGCAATGATACCGAAACTTTCTATAGTTTCACCAGCTTTACCACACCAGGAACTATCTATCGCTACGACATGGTAAGTGGAAAAAGCACAATTTTTCGTAAACCAAAAGTGGCTTTTCATCCCGATGATTACGAAACAAAGCAAATTTTTTATCAAAGCAAAGATGGTACAAAAGTGCCAATGTTTATTAGCCATAAAAAGGGAATGAAATTAGATGGAAATAACCCCACCTTACTATCAGGTTATGGTGGTTTTAACATCTCCATAACTCCTAACTTTTCTGTCGGTAGCTTGGTATGGATGGAAATGGGTGGTGTTTACGCTATGGCTAACTTACGGGGTGGCGGTGAGTATGGAGAAGAATGGCATCAAGCAGGTATGAAGTCAAAGAAACAAAATGTGTTTGATGACTTCATCGCTGCTGCTGAATGGCTCATTGCTAACGGTTATACAAAGTCTGCTAAGTTGGCGATCGCCGGTGGAAGCAACGGAGGATTACTCGTGGGTGCTTGCATCACTCAGCGTCCCGATTTATTCGGTGCTGCTTTACCATCTGTAGGCGTTATGGATATGTTGCGCTTCCATAAATTTACGATTGGCTGGGCTTGGACTTCTGAATATGGCTCACCAGACAACCAGCAAGATTTCAAAACACTTTATGCTTATTCACCACTGCACAAGCTTAAGCCAGGTACAGCATACCCAGCAACAATGATTACCACAGCCGATCATGATGATCGCGTTGTTCCTGCACATAGTTTCAAATTTGCCGCTGCTTTGCAAGCTGCTCACAATGGTGATGCGCCAGTACTCATTAGAATTGAGACAAAAGCGGGACATGGTGCAGGTAAGCCCACAACTAAGATGATTGAGGAAATTGCAGATAAGTGGGCATTTTTGGTGCGTACATTGGATATGAAAGTTTATACCAATTATCTATAAACTTGCACTTAGTCAAACCAAGAGGACGCGGTCGTTATGGTAATCAGCAGCGAAGACCGAGAAACCCTAGAACGCTTAGAGCAAGAGCTATGGCGCGAAGAGACTTACCTTGACAAGCAGCGCGTGAATGAACTCATCGCACCGGACTTCTTTGAATTTGGACGTTCTGGACGTGTCTGGCAAAGACAAGATACACTTGCGGCAGAGCCTTCACCAAGGGATGCCGTCCGTCCACTACCTGAATTTCACATTCGCCTGCTCGATGAGCACATTGCCCAGGTTACCTATGACAGTGCATTTAAGTATGATGGCGTTGTTGAATATACACACAGAAGCTCTATTTGGTCGCGAACAACAAGCGGTTGGATACTTCGCTTTCATCAGGGCACGCCGTTTCAACCGTGATTTAGGGGAAGGAGAAAAACAATTTTCATGCCCTCGTTGTGGGCGCGATACGCTTTGCGTCAAGCCTTCGGCTTATCGCCCGTGGAGGTCTAGCTTGAAGCTGATAAGTCTCTGGTACAAGGTAAGGTATCCAAACGCTGGTATCAAGGCACAAGACTCTAGTCACATCGACCCTTGTTCTCTCTGAGGCTGCGAATTAACTCTGTAGAGGCTGATTGTATACCTGTTTTCGCTTTAACTACCTCGCTGCGAGCAATAATCCGTTGATGGGCTGTCCAAGCCCTCCGACGTCGCACCTCCTGCTCTACAGCTTCAACGACTAAATCGTTCAGAGACTCATTGCCTTCCTTGAGACTTCTGGCTTTAGCAAGTAGATCAGAACGAACTAATAAGGGTGAGAAAAAACGTGAGTAATTACTCTCGCAAATGTTGAGAAAGATCCAGGTAATGGATAGCCTCATTAAGAAGTTGCAAGATATCAGAGAAGGTAAAGATTGAGTAAAACGTGGTTCCAATCGAACGGATCGTGATTGATGTGAGAATAGCGTCGTTTATTTCCGCGAACAATAGTGATCCCCATCTGTGCATGACAAATAAATGTACGCCATTGAGACTTCCTGCCGTCAATGCCAAATTGTGATTAAAATGGCTAGTGTATCAAGCTGCTAACTCCTAGTAATGTCGCAAGTTTACGACTGGAAAAGGTTTTGGTGTCCAAGGTCAGGTAAGATTAATCTGGCTGACTTTGGTTATTTATATGACCCCGATACGGACTTTGGGCGTTACTTCAATCCAGATTTAGTTACATTCGATGCGATCGCTGATATACCCTGCTTGGCATTACTAGGAGAACCAGGAATTGGTAAGAGTTCTGCTATTAAAGCGGAAAAAGAAAAAATCAATGCGAAAATCCAACAGGAAGGTTCCAAGCTACTTTGGTTAGATCTTCGCGCTTACGGTAGCGAAGAAAGATTGATTGGCGATTTGTTTAAGAGCCGAACTTTCCAAGCTTGGGCACAAGGCGATGATCGGCTTTATCTTTTTCTTGACAGTTTAGATGAATGTTTATTAAGGATTAATACTTTAGCAGCACTTTTGGTAGATGAACTGTCGAATTACTCAGACCAATTAGAACGCTTGTACTTTCGCATCGCCTGTAGAACTGCTGACTGGCGCAGTGGTCTAGAACAGGGGTTGAAAGAACTTTGGGGGAAGGAAACTGTAGGAGTTTACGAGTTAGCCCCCTTGCGTCGGGTAGATATTGCCTCAGCAGCACAAACAAAGGGTTTAGACGAGAACACCTTTCTTCAAGCCATTGAACAACAAGAAGTTGTGCCATTGGCTATCAAGCCGATTACACTAAATTCTTTACTGAACACATACTGTAACAACGGTAGCCTACCCACCCAGCAAACAGAACTATATTTAAAAGGTTGTCGATTGCTATGCGAAGAAACTAACGAATCTCGCCGTGATGCTCGCCTCACTGGCAACTTAACTGCTGACCAAAGAATGGTTGTTGCGGCTCGTATTGCAGCCGTGACAGTTTTCTGCAATCGATATGCTATTTGGATGAACATAGATCAAGGCGATGTTCCACAAGAAGATGTTGTAATACGCGAGCTAGTTAGTGGAACAGAATTTGCTCTCTTAGACGAATTTTTCGTCACAGAAGAAGCTGTTAGAGAAGCATTATCTACAGCATTATTTTCTTCTCGCGGTTCTCATCGCATGGGATGGGCACACCAAACTTATGCTGAGTTTCTTGCTGCTTGGTATTTGCAACAGCGTCAATTAACCTTAGAGCAAATGATGAGCTTAATAGTTCATCCTGGGGATTCTGATAGCAAATTGGTTCCCCAACTTCATGAAGCCGCATCTTGGTTATCGAGTATGAATCAAGAAGTTTTTCTGGAGGTGATGAAGACAAACCCAGATATTTTATTAAAGAGCAGCGTAGCCACTGCCGATGATACAGTTAAAGTAAACTTAGTTGAGTCATTGCTAAAACTTTATGATGAAGATAAATTAGTTTACGAGTCTAGATTCGGGGCTTATACCCATCTCAAACATCAAAACATAGCGGCACAACTTCAAGCGTATATTTGTGATGCATCTAAGAATGAAACAGCGCGATATGTAGCAATAGAAATTGCACAACAATGTGATGTTAAATCTCTCCAAGAACACCTAGCAAATCTTGCCCTCGCACCCGAAGAACCTTATTGGATTAGAGTTAATGCTGCTGATACAATTTGTTGTATTGGTAATGAAGAAGCGAAGGCAAGATTAAAACCATTAGCATTTGGCGAAGCCGGGAATGACCCTGATGATGAACTTAAAGGCTATGGTCTTAAGGCTGTTTGTCTAAATCATATAACTATAACTGAGTTTTCAAAATTCTTACACAACCTAAAAGAAATGTTATTGGTGGAACTTACCAGGATTTTGTCGCCAGAGATATTGGAATACAAATCAATTTAAATGATTTACCAGTCGCTCTTAAATGGGTTGAAAAACAGCCAGGAAGGCACAATCTACATTACCCATTTGACAAACTGGTAGATGCTATATTGTTAAGGGCTTGGAAGCATCTTGATAATCCAGAGGTACTCAATGAATTTGCAAGAGTAATTTACTATAAACTAAAAAATCATGATGAAAATGTTAAACATATTTTAGACGATAACGAACAAAGATCTTTGGAAAATCTTCTAACACAAGATGCACATAAACGTCGCCAAATAATAAAAACAATAGTTACTGTAGTTGCAAACTCAGACGGACAAGAAAATTTATTGTTTTTCAGTCATAATTATGTAATAAAAGATGAAGATTTCCTATGTTTTTTGAAGAAATTCGAGAATCTATATCTGAAGCTCATCAGCAAACTTGGGCAAAGTTAATCTGGCACATTTTTAAAAGGTTTGACTCAAAACAAGTAAACTTAGTACTTACAAATAGTCAGGACATACCTGTACTAAAAGCTCAATTTGCACCACTTCTTGAACCGATTGAGTTAGGTTCTCCAAGAGCAGAGGAATTAATTCAATCTTATTTGGAAGAAGAAAAAGTATTGCAAAAACATAGGAAGTGGCAGGAGGAAAATAAGCAACAACTTTTAAACCCACTTCCAAAAGAAAGAATTATTCAACTTTTAGACCAATTTGAATCTGGGAATATTGATTCATGGTGGCTTCTATGTCAAGAGATGACACTGATACCAGATAGTCAATACTATGATGATGTGCTTTTGTGTAAATCTGATTTAACAACCCTTCCTGGTTGGAAAGAAGCTGAGTCATCAATAAAAGCAAGAATCGTAGAAGCAGCAAAAGTGTATATAGAGAAAGGAAATCCAGAAACTCATAAATGGCTGGGAACAAATACTTTTTATTACTCTGCATTAGCTGGTTATAAAGCCATAAGATTAATTATAGAAGAAGATCCAGAGCATATATCTACTATCCCTGCTCATATTTGGCAAAAATGGGCATCACTTATACTTGACTATCCCAAAGAAGGTGATGAGAAAAGCCAAAATATTCATCAAGAGATTTTAAGCATTGCATATCAAAATGCACAATACGAAATAATTAATACCTTGATGCTTTT
Organism: Scytonema sp. RU_4_4; assembly: GCA_012031965.1. Classification (GTDB taxonomy): domain Bacteria; phylum Cyanobacteriota; class Cyanobacteriia; order Cyanobacteriales; family Nostocaceae; genus Brasilonema. The sequence goes on along the minus strand of JAAUSC010000077.1, from coordinate 5,531 downwards.
GATTGACCAAGAAAATCAGGAACATGGATGTATTTTTATTCATCGTGCAGTAGAAAAATGTTGGGATGAAAGATTAGCAAGTGCTATTTTTGAGAAAGTGCAGGATAAAAATTTAAAACATCAAAGTTTTGGTACTCTCCTTGAGGAACTTATAAAACACAGATTTTATAAAGCCAAAATTTTTGCGGAATCGCTAATTTCCTTACCATTAACTAAAGATGCAGATGAAAGAGCCAAAGCACTTGCCGCAGCAAAAGCCCTGATAAATTATGCGGATGATGCAGGCTGGTTAGTTGTTTGGTCTGCGATTCAACAAGACTTAGAATTTGGTCGAGAGGTTATTGGGTCGTTATCCTTTCTTTTCTCATACCAAGGAACTTTAGAACAAAGATTAAAAGAAGAATATATAGCAGATTTATATATTTTTCTTGTCAAGCAATATCCTTCCATTGAAACAATCATAAAAGATGATTCTTCATCTGAAGAACTTCAAGGGGTAAAAGCAAATGTAATGACATCAGAGGATGATATCCTACGCTGGAGAAATTACATTCCACAACGTCTAAAAGACCGTGGTACACCTAAAGCGTGTGAGGCAATTCGGCGAATCATAAGTGAATTACCAGAGCAAAAAGATAAATTGAAGCGGTTTTTATTAGAAGCTGAGGCTTTAACTCGCCGTAATACCTGGATTGCACCACAACCATCAATAATAATTGAACTAGCAAGAAGTAGTTACTGTAAACAGGTACAGTCTTTAGTCAACTATGGAATTATACAGAATATCAAAGATAGCACTGTTCACGGTAGTGTGCAGGCAATACAAGGAGATAACAGCCAATAAATTATAGAGAATGCAAATGCAAAACCTCAGAAGAATAGCTAATACCAATTTCATATGAATATGCATAGAATAGCTAGACTCAAAACTCTTGCATAATAACGGATTTTAGACTTCAAAATTCTATGCAAGCTCACAAATAATTGGTATAAGATAGCAAGACATTAGGTAAAAATTTCAAAGTAATATAGTTGTTAAAGGTTCAGCTAAATTAAAAATAACTCCTCAACAGTAAACGAGTATTTTCACTAGTAAATCCACTTTTAAGAGTTTTTATCAAAAGCATTTCATGGCAGATTTTAAATTTGCTGAACTACCCCCTCTTTGCAAGTAAAAAGGGGGTAGGAGGTGAGGTTATTACAAGAACCAACCGTATGAGTGTAAACCCTTACCCAACAAATTAACCCCTAGGTAGCAAATCCAAACAACAACAAAGCCACCAGCAGCTAAAATTGCGGGACGACGCCCTTGCCAACCACGAGTGATGCGAGCATGAAGATAAGCCGCAAAGACTAACCAGGTAATCAGTGCCCAGGTTTCCTTGGGATCCCAACTCCAATAAGAGCCCCAAGCTTCATTCGCCCAAACAGCACCAGCAATGATGCCAATAGTCAGCAGGGGAAATCCCAATCCGATAATACGATAGCTGATGTTGTCTAGAGTTTCGGCAAGACTCAGACGCTGAGGTGAAAGGGGTTCTGCTTTTGCGACAGCTTGAGACTGAGTGACGGTGACTAAATCCAAAACAGCAGTTTTGCCGTTGCTGTTGCTTTCTAGACGAGCGAAACCGTTATTATCAGCAGCAACTGTTGGTGGTTGAACACCTAGCTCAGTGACTTTGTGCAAGCGATAGCCATTATTGCGATATCCACCAGTACCGACAGAACTCCCTTGTAATTGGATGTCTTGACCACTTGTGACAACGAGGAAGGCGATCGCCACTAGTGAACCCACCATCAAAGCTGCGTAACTCAACATCATCACGCTGACGTGCATCATCAGCCAATTAGATTTCAGCGCAGGTACTAAGGGTTCTGCGACTTGCATTTGTGATGGTAGGGTGAGGGTGGCAAAAGCGGTAATACCCATCGCGACAGGTGCAGTCACAACTCCTACTAAGCGACTACGACTTGTATTTTCGGCAATCAGATGGACAGTTGTTATTCCCCAAGCTAAGAAGAATAAAGATTCATACAAATTACTGAGAGGAAAATATCCAGCTTCTAGCCATCTTGCTCCTAGTAAAGTCGCTATGCACAAATTGGCGATCGCCATTCCGGCTGTACCCACAGCAGTTGCAGGCAAACTTGGAAAAGCCGCCCCACCCCAATAAACTAGCATCGTGACAAATAAAATTGCAAACGAAGCATTATCTAACCAGTTCTGGAGTGCAACCAAATTCATAATTAACGTTATCTCCAGTCAATGTAGTATGGATTCCGATTGTTACGATCCTATCCGTTTTAAAGGAGCTAGTAATTATGAATTGTGAATGCTCAAAATTCCATAGTTCATCATTTATTTGCCGGACTTGGTAAGGGGTCTGGTTTTCCAGCTTTTTGAAGTGATAGAAAAATATCGTAGCGAGTACTGCGGCTATCGCTCACAGCAGCGCTCACTCCGATTGAGCGTGTGGCGTCTAACAAAGTTCGTTGATTAGGCAAAAAGATTGGCAGGGGAAAATTTTTAGCCGTATGTTCCACATCCAAGAAAAACTGACCATTGGTAGGATTGAGTTCTCGTGGAACTGTATTTTGGAATAGGGCGGTGCTGGCTAAGGTGTTATTTGGTCTAGGAACAATTCTTTCAGTGACAGGCGCACCAAGCGCCAAGAAAGCGACATCTTCATCTAACCAGCCATGAGTCGCTGTTAAAGTTCCAAAAGGTCCCAGCCAGTTGACAACAGGTCTACCATCAACTGTCGTGTATTTTATCTGGAACTGGTATTGATTTTTCATGACTTCATCAAGCTGTTTTAGGGCAGTTTCAGCACGGCTGCGATCGCTTGTCTGTACCATGAAAACCAAAGCAGCACGAAAATTGTCTGGCAAACCTTCTTTGGGAGTATTTGGAATCACTGAGACAGAAAATTCTCCTCCCATCCACGAGAGCAAATCTCGGTCTAAATCAAGATTCGTGAGGGATTTAACACCATTACGCAGCTGTTCTGGCATAACTGGTGAGTAAGGATTTCCTTGGGAAGTTGAGACATAATCAGCCCAAAACTGCTGTAAGTTTCCGCCAGACACCATCATTAAGGTTTCTGTTGGTAAGCGGCTTTGCATTTTCCCTGCTTTGTTTTCCACTGCTAGAGTGCGCTGACTGTTCGGATTGAGCCAAGAAACACCTTTTAACCGAATTCCTTGTGACTCCAAAGTCATCGTTCCTGCTATAGCTTGGTTATTCTGAAGTTGAGTCAGAACTTGAGCAGGCAAAGCACGGTTTGGAGATTTAGCGGCTATTCTAGCAGCGTAAGGGACATTTACGTAGAATTGAGCAAAGGGTTGGTCATGAGAAATTTTTGGGAAATTCTCTGCAAAACCCGCACTTGTCACCAGGGATGATTGACCTTTGTATGCGTCAATTGCTCGTTCTGTGGTTTTGGGATTATCGGTGATGAGAAGAAAACGTTTGTCTAATAGGGCTGCTGACAATTTTTCTCCAACTTGCCCCTGCGTTTCTTTAATGACAACATTCTCGTAAGTACGGTCAATCCATTTGCCACCTTTAGCTGCTTTGGGTTGTGCTAAGATGCTGCTCGCTTTTTCTATATTTTTTACTGGCAGAATCATCACCATCGACTGCTCATTGCTCGTTATTTCTCCATCAATCGCAATGGGCTTTGATGGTGGTTTACTCACGTTTGGAGCAAGAATTGCGATTGTGACTTGATCGCCAACCCAAGGACTAATATCTTTCTGGAAGTCATAACCATTATTTGTTAAGAAGCGATCGCGCAACTGCACTAAATTTTTATCCAGTAAGCTTTGAGTTTCTTTTGTGCCAAACTCTCGCAATTTCTGCCATTGTCCTGAATCAGTGCTTAGAGAAACTGCAAATAGGGCATCTTGGGGAATAATATTCGCGCCAGGTAGTAACTCTTGAGACGATGACTTTCCCTGAGTGAACAGCCAGTACGCTGCACTTCCTGCACAAATCAATAACCCAGCAAACGAGAGCGTCAGTACCAGAGACGGTTTCTTTTTTTTCTTCATCGGACTAGACACAAGGGGTAGTGCCATTGAAACCAATACCTCACTCTTGTGAAATCATCATTACTTGTTAGTAAAGTTAACCAAAAGGCTTTCTTCCCTCTAGGGTAAACGCCAAAATCCATGCAAAAATACTCGCTCTCATTTGCTAAACAGCAAAATTTGCAACTAAACCTTACCATTGATTGAACTGACCTGCGTAGGTCCCAAATATTTCGTCAAGTAAGGCGAGAACACTTCGTAAATTAAGGTTAGAGGCTGTCCGTGATGCCAAAACAAGTAGTGGCGACCCCAAAACGGTCCTGCTTCATAAAAACCTGACTCCAAAGCATCCGAGTCACCGTAGTAAATCCCTTGGACATCCCGATACAACTCCGTACGGAGACGAGCTAAACTTGCCCAAATAGGTAGTGAACGGTTTTGCAAATACTCATCTACATGAGAAGCTTCCCACCATGAGGTAGCATACGCCAATCGTTGACCAGAGGCGGTACGCAGCCACACCTGTCGCCGTAGTCGTGGTCCTGGTACAGCTTGGATAAGTTCTGGTGCGCCATCCAAGTCCGTGCCAATCAATGACATGTCAATGACATCCACTTCTGTAGGTTCGCCCGTAAGTAATTGTAAATGTCTGGTTGGAGAGCCATCACCCAGAAGTAGCAATTGCCAAGCTGGTGCTAGCTGAGTGTGGGGCAAACTTTGTTGAATGACTTCTTCGCCACCCTGCCAAGTTGCAGTGAGGCGGTGCCATCCCGTCGGTAATGTTAAGTTGTTTGTCGGCGTAAAAGTCGCAGTCAAGGTTCTTTACAAAACTTCACTTATTTCTATAAAAGCACAAGTCAAGACCTAATTGCGAGCAACCCTGAGCTAAGTGCTGAATTCTGAGTCATTCTTTGACTTTTTGAAAATCTACTCAGTGCTGAGCACTCAAAACTTGGTAGTAAAATATGCGGATGGCGAGACTCGAACTCGCAAGGCAAAGCCACACGCCCCTCAAACGTGCGCGTATACCAATTCCGCCACATCCGCAAGGTTTTCTGAATCTAGAGTATAGCATAACAGACAGTGGTACCTAAGTTACAGAAAATTTAAGTGCAGGACTTCACAAGTATCAACAGATGGATATACTCGACGGACAGAAATGTCGTAGCGACACAAGTGATATTAAAGGTATTGCGATCGCAGCTACTCGGAAGTTAGTTCTACCGTGAAGCGCACAGTTAGGTAAAAACCTAGAAAAATCTGCCAGCCTCCGGAAAAATCGCCCTATGAAAGATTGTGAATTTTGTATAACAGTTAACATTTGGGCGATTTTTCCGCCAAGGTCGTGGGCTCTAAACCCGTTAACTTGCTAAGGCACGAACATGCGAAAAAAATATCCAACCTTGTTTCCAGCCCTCTGGGCTGGAAACAGCCCTTACTCGTTAATTAGTCGTAGTCCCGTTGTTGTTAGCGTAGCGTTGCCGTTCGGCTATAGC
>JAAUSC010000076.1 GCA_012031965.1 Scytonema sp. RU_4_4 | reverse complement strand
CTCGCCTTCGTACTCGCCTTCGTACTCGCCTTCGTACTCGCCTTCGTACTCGCCCTCGTACTTCGCCCTCGTACTCGCCCTCGTATTCGCCCTCGTATTCGCCTTCGTACTCGTTCTCGAATTCGTTCGCGTGTAGTCTAGCCTGTTCAAACATTTTGGTTTTCTCCTAAACTTTGTATCGCGTTCTAGCCTCGTTCTCTAGCGCTCAATCTATAGGGCTAATCCGGCGCGGTTCATAAGGAATAGTCCGTTGAACATGACCACGGAAAGCAATGCCCAAACTTTCAGCACTGGTGAGCCATTCTTCCGCAACCTCAGCAATATCTCGCAACAACGCTTCAAATTCAGCCCGCGAAGTATTGAGGATGTGTTTCTGAGCTAGCCAGCGGACAATATCCCGTCCAGTCACTGCCATTCGGTGTCGCTGAGAAGCATCAATATGCTCGGTGAAATAGCGAATCATGACTTCTTCAACGACATCCCAAGCATTATCTGCACCAAAAAGATGTTTAATATCCTGTGAGCCGAGAATTCTGAAGGCTTCATCCAAAAGCTGTAATACTTCAATCCGCAAAACATTGATGTGACCGTAAGAAGACCACTTTAAGTTATGTCGCAGATCTAATCCCGCTCGTCTTACCGTAGCAATGCTGCCAAAACTGGGGTCAAACGCTCGTTCTCGGATGACATCAGAAATACGTTTATCGCGCCACAACTCAGCCACATTGTTAATAAACTGAGTAAACAAATCATGAAATTTCTGATTCGGTTGGGCGCTAGGTGCTGGCTTTATAGTGGTATAACCAAACACCCGACGGTAAGCCTGAAAGCGCTCTTTTTTAGTGAAGCGCAAGACGCTGCGTCGGTCGAAGCGATACAGACCATACGCACCATCACCAGTCGATAATCTCACTGCACCAGCATAATACAATTCCTGAAGTTTATTGACAGCGCGAAACACGCCCATCCGCTCGTGCTGGTAGATATAGTAGAGGTCAGCGACTGCTAGAATTCGGTCTGAGGTAACTTGCTCGTCGTAATCGTCCACCTTTTCGGGCATCCGGGCGGAATTCACCTTAGTAGCAGCGTCCTTGCCGATACCGATGAGTTCCGCTAAGCCGCCATCAGGTGGGGATGCGAGTTTCGCTTCAGCTTGTTCCACTTCCTCGACCATATTCTCAATTTGGTCAGTTAGTGCTTCAGCGAGCTGCGGATTTTGGATCAGTTGCGAACCCAGTCTGTCTGTAAGGGTTTCCCTTAGAGCTGCAATGCGATCGTATAAACTTTGATTTTCTCCTGCCGTTGACATGATGATGAATCTCCTAATTTGGGTAATGGGGGAGCATCCCAAATGTGTAAGTTATATAAAATCCAGGTTATGAATTGTCATTGCGAGCGTAACGTAGTGGAGCGTAGACCCCGGAGGGGGCTTCCCGCTTTCTTAGCAATCGCAAGATATGAGCCTCCCACAGGCGCGATTAACGCTCCCGCAAAATATGAAACAAGCACATTTTTATGATGTTTCTCAAAGCCTTACTGTATGACGGTTCTAAAATGTGCAAGTTAGGAGATTGCTTCACTACGCTGTCGCTTCGTTCGCTGCGGACAAACATGTTCTTGCAAAATTGGGATGCTCCCGGTAATGGTTAGTAGTGAGTGCTCTCACAGCGCTGAGTACAAGCCAATTACCAATAAACTTTGAGAGCATAACAGTAAATTTATTCTTGTTAGGACTTACGCACTCGTGACAAAAATAAGGCTTTGCGATTGCTTCCCTCCGGTCGCAATGACAGAATTGCGTTATTTTTGCGTAAGTCCTGCTTGTGTTTGTAGCTTTGTGTTTGTAACGAAGTCCTTATCGGGAAGGACGTATTCTCCGCATTTGGATTGTCTGAGAAGCATTGAGTTGTCTAGGTCTAGGTGACTGGTCAATATCATCTGGTTCATAATTTGTTGAAGGTGGAATGATTTGCTTAGCCAGTTCCTTGACTTGATACAACTGGAACGCCAAGTCTCTTAGGGCACGCAAAACACCTTCTCGCCTGAAAGCTGTGTTACGCACAGGTGTGAAGGAAGCTGCTTGTACCAAAATCATCAATTTTTCGGCAGTACTTGCGATCGCTTCAGCAATTCCCAGTTTCCCCCCTGCTTTCGCAAGTGCTGGACCTTCCTCTGATCCAAAACGCCATGCCCATTTGAGCAAACCTTCCACAGTCATGGGAGGTACGAGCTTTGCGAGATCCTTTTTCGGGTATCCCGTTCCATCTGGTAACGGGAAAGCTACAGCAGCAGGCATTCCTGGCGGTGATTTTAATGTCTTGAAGTCGATGAGGACTGCTTGTCTCTCAGCTGAACCAAGAAAGACCAAATCCATAATTCTGTAAAGATCTCTGACAGATTCAGCGACAGTTGACAAGGCTTGTGATAACAAAACTAACTGTGGACCGACAAACGCTCCACCTTCAGAATCTTGGACATAATCGTTCCAGCTTTCTCTTAAGGAAACGATGTAGTCCCGAATAATCAGGAAATTGCCGTAATTTTGTTCTTCCTCAACTGTGTTGACGTGTTTGGGACTCAGTCCAAAGACATCGGCAAGGTTTTTGAGTTGTCCGCCAAGATGATTTGAGGAACCATTATCCTCGTCGCTTCCTACCAGAACTCGGAACAAGTTATCAACACGCTGAACACGTGGACCTCCAGAGGCTCCCAGCTCGTTGACTAACTCCATCATCTCGGTGCGGATAATTCCCCGCATTGATTCCATGTTTTGTTGATCACCTGCTGGAGCTAAGGCATAAAGCTTATCCAGTAAGGGCATGGCATCCTTGAGAGCTGTTTTGGCACGATGGTAGAGGCTAGCCTGAGCACCGCTAACGGTACCACCAAGGTCATTTTCTATAGCAGCGTAAGTGCGGGGAGTCCATTCATATTCGGTATGTCCATTACTGTCTTTAGCAGTGAAAGTTTGATTTAGGCTACTGACAAATGCTTTTGGATCGCTTTTGAGGTTTCGTCCCAATACTTCGGTCAAAGCAGAATCTACAATTTGTTGTAGCGAACCGCTTCTATTATCGGCAGGAGTCAGTGAGGGTTGCCTGGATGGTTCAACAATTTGATTGGCAGTTGGCAAGACATCGTAAACAGTCACAGGTTGTTCCTGAAAATCTTGTCTGGGGCGCTCTTCAGTTTCCTCGTCCTCAAGGAATTCAATTGTGACGCCTTCGATTCTATAGTCGCTCTCGCTCTCGTCTTCATTGAGCACAACAAATGGACCAAGGTTCACAGGGTCTGGGTTGTCTTCAGACGGCAGTGTGACACTCTCTTGTGGCTCGGTAAAACCGATAAGTCCTCTGCCTTGATAAACATTAAAGTAGAGATCAGGTGCTTCATCGAGATCTAAAAAATCCTGCTGGAAGTCATCATCTGTAAACTCAAATTCAAATATACCTGTAGAATCTGTCTTGCCGGAACCGAGGCGATCATCAAATTTCTCGTCGTCGTCCCAAATCTCGACCCGAAAACCAGCAACACCTTGTGCCTGAGCTTGGAGTCTGACCTGAGCTTGTTGCAATCTTTGTTGCAAATCTCTCAGTTGAATTTCCAAGCCAATTCTCTCACCAGGAATCGCCGTGGAATTGATTCTTGCTTCAATATCTGTAATGTTATTCTTCAAGTCCTGAATTTCATTGTTCTGTGGGACAGCTTTCAACTGCCCACGTATGCGATAGGTGTTCATAGTTTGCCTTATCTGCGCGCTAAAGAATTGTAGAAATTTTTCGTAATTACGGGGGCTGGCGCGAGTCGATTGTCGAGTGCCCAACGCGACGCAGGAATTAAGAACCGCTCTGGAATAATTCCCGGATCGTTACCCGCTGCCAGACGTTCTCCTGCTTCCTGAATCATCTGTTGGTGCTGGGGCTTGAATCCCGTTACCTCAGCTAAGGTTTTGTTCCCCAGCTGTTCGTATTGGGTAAAGCAGATTGTATCCACCACCAACTTATGAGCTTTAGGGAATGTTTCCAAAATCTCTGAGGGAATGTTGCCTGCACGAGAGTTGGGATAAAGGCGCTCCCATATCTGGCGATATTTCCTAGCTTCCTTAGGAAATCCCATCCGGTGCAGTAACTCAAGGTTGATGAACACCCGCAGGTAGGGGATGGGATGAGGTTTGCTAGGGTTGAAGTGCAGGGTTGCTTGGGGCGATCGCGCAGCAATATCCATTAACGATGCAACATACGCTGGACCTCCCAACAACAAACCAGACATATCAGCAAAAGTTTCGCTATGCCAACGAGTCCAAGTGCCGACAACCTTACGGCTCATGCCAGCTTGCCGCAACCGTTGGAAGATACCACGGGGAATCGCCTGCCGAAGATTTAAATCGGTTTGCAAATTATGAGAAACCTCATGCAAAATTGCCCCTAGCGTCCAAGGATTTACCAGGCGGTGATAAGGTAGCTGAATCAACGGGAAGGGATTGATTTGCTGTCCCAGTTTTGAAAGGGGAATACCACGCCGAAACGTTGCTGGAGAAAAGCCAGTTCTCATGTACGCAAACGGTGCTGGTGATGGAATTGACCGAGCAACTCCCAAGCCCATGTAGATATCCTGGTAGCAATCCATAGCAATGCGATCGCAACCCAGTAGCCAATTGCCAAATCGGCTTTGTCTTTGCCCAAACAGCTCAAAATAGAAATCCCAAATCTGCTCGGTTGCTCTCACCCAATCATGCGCTTGTTCTGTGCTAATCATCAGTTGTTGTAACTCATTGGTGTTCTGCTTGTTCATAGCAGAATCCGCAATAATACCAACTTGTCTCGACATTTCCATCAGATTGGCTCTGAGTGAACTAATCAGTTGATTCACCGCATCAATCTGCGCGTCAGTAGGGCTAGCTGGATCTGTACCAAACTCCTCGTGACGAAACAGACGCAACGCCGCTGCGTGCCTAGTAACATTCAGAGCTTGCACCCTCAGCCAGGGTTTTAAACCAGCTAATTTCTGTTTAGAAGTTGTGCGGCGAGTTTTTTGAGCAAAACCAGCGATAGGTCTTAACTTATCCGCATCGTCCTCCATGCCTAATTCTGTCAGTGTTTTCACAAGCCCGTTCATTTTCTTTCTTTACCATCCTAATTGCAACAGCTAGACTGACTGAGGAGCAGTTCTAAACATAATCGCGATGACACTTACCAGGGATCATCAATAATTGGTTGGCGGCGTGTGGAGGAATTTGCGTGCTCCTGCAAGGATAAGGGAGCAGGAGGGATAGGGCGACGGCGGGATTTGCGTTCCCCAAGTCCGCTTGTCCTCTTTGTCCTCACCGACGGGTTTTGACCAAACTCCATACCATTGTTCATCCCCTGATAGTGATGCTGTGCAAGGTGTGATTTTTTCATAACCCCAGCAATTCTGTTGGGATTGTCTAAAACCCGAGCTGTATGATCTGCCAGCACCCTGAGAGCAGTTGTTTGTGACAGGGGTTTGCCGAGCTGTGCCTGACGAGCTAGTGTTACCATAGTTCCTTGCACAATGTGCGGCACTGTCCGCAATACTGGGCGTGTTTTTGGGCTTTTATGCAAAACTCGACCGACTGTGGCTACCCCTTCAATCAGGGATGGAGTTATCGCAGAAATCACTTTTGCAGAAGATTTTGGAAATAATCGCGCCGACACTGGTAGTAATGCTCCTAAGAAAGCTTCTGCCTCAGCTTCACTTTCACTCTGGGCTGCTCTGTAAGCCAGATTTTCCATCTCAAGTTCATACTCGTGCATTGGGGCAGATTCAAACTCATACTCATATTCGGCTTCGCTCTCGCCAAGTCGCTGTTTCCTGCCCAATCTCTTCAACAGTTTGGCAATATAGGAATCTATCTCGTATTCGCCTTCAGATTCAAATTCAAATTCAAATTCTCGCTGGCGCTTTCCACGGCGCTTTTGACGACGATTGCCAATCAACCCACCAATTCCTCGAATAGCCATTGGCGCTACCCTTGCAAGTAAGCCTCCTAGCAGTGGTAAAAACTGTTCACTTTCGTACTCGTGTTCAAATTCACACTCACCTTCGGCTTCATGCCAATGTTCTAGTTCGTACTCGTTCTCAAATTCGTTTTCATATTCGTTCTCAAATTCGTTTTCATATTCGTTCTCGAATTCGTTTTCATATTCGTTCTCGAATTCGTTTTCATATTCGTTCTCAAATTCGTTTTCGTACTCGTTCTCGAATTCTTGCTCTAATTCGTGTTCCATAGTTCTGCCATTACGCATTTTGTGACTCCTGGAATAAAAAAGTTCACTGCATATAGCTATAACCGCTATTCCAAATAAGTCACAAGTCGCTTTTTTTGGGGAAACACATCTTTGGTAGCTCTATTGAGTGTCACTCATTTGAGCTACAGTAGTGAAATAGTCATATATTTCTTAAGATTTATTTACACAAGGATAACATTAACTCTGATTTTTCCGAAGGCAGATTTAGAATTACAGTAGACTTCCTAGTAGTTGTCGGGAAAAGGGCAAGGTGGAAGTGCATAAGTAACCTTCAATGACACCTATGACATATTAGGGAAGTTGTAAGCTGAACACAAAAGCTGAACATCCTATTGTAGAATCATGAATTTGAGTTGTTTCAAATATGGCGATGATTATAAGAAAAGGAGATTTTCCCATGAGAATAAATGTGTATATTTTTTGCTTTCAAAAAACTGAAATATATCTCTAGAAAAAATGTTTTGAGCGGTAAATCTTGCCTTAGCATTTGAATTTACTTCTTTAGTAAAACTAGAAGAACTTAAAGGATGATATAGAAGCTATGAAAACCCCTGAGAGGAATCATCTGTTGACTGCATCCGATAATCAGTATGTGCTTTCACCTGACAAAGAAGCACAGCTAAAGGCTCTGTTATTACAAGTTGTTGTTGCTGCTTCTGCTCCATACAAAGTACTGCAATCTACTGAGCAAATTGTAAATGAAGTCATTTTTGAGTCTGATATGGATGGCGTACAGTACTACGTGGTGCGCTGTCGCCCCAAATTTCAAGAAAAAATTAGTCTCAGTCCCCGCGAAAAAGCGATCGCTAAATTAGTTGCACAGGGTCTTCCTAACAAACTTATTGGTATTAATCTTGACATTAGTCCTTGGACAGTCGCCACACACCTGCGCCGTATTTTTGTCAAGCTAGGAGTCACTTCTAGAACCGCTATGATTGCTCGTGTTTTCAAAGAAAATCTCCTAAAAGAGTGACGAAGTAATATCAATACCGTTTCTTCGCCCTTCATCTTTGCAACATAATCCGCTCCCTCAACCCCTAAGTAAGAGGGTTGGGGGATATTCATAGCAAATATTTAGCAACGGTATTGGAAAAGGTGGTTAGAGTTCTGTCCTTGGGTTGGAGGCTGTGGAGGATGAGAGAACAAGGGGAGGACACTTGCGTGCAGAGGTTTCTTCCAACGAAAGCAAAGTGTCCATCAACAAGAGAAGACTGTTGACTGAAGACAAGACACTAGCAGCAAAGTAGACGTTTACAGCCATTTTAAGCTAAAGTTGTAATGAGTTCATTTTATATGAGAGGGTGACAAAACCAAGGTTAACCAGCACAAAAACTTCTCACCTCCCTTTGTGATTTCCACAAGCTTAAAAAACAACAACATCTGTGTATTTGAATCTGTGTAGCTGAACGTGCAAGGTGCAAAATGTTTGGATATATAAAATAACAGATAAACATTCAAGAGGGAAAATTAGCCCATAAGTTAATAAATTTTCAAATATGCAAAAGCAAGCGATATCGACAAAATCAATTCGTTCACTGGAAGATGCTCTTGAGCAGTGTCAAGCATTGGGTATGCGCGTTAGTCGTCAGCGTCGCTTTATCCTGGAGCTACTTTGGCAAGCAAAAGAGCACCTTTCTGCCAGAGAAATTTATGATCGCCTAAACCAGCAAGGTAAAGATATAGGACATACTTCTGTGTATCAAAATTTGGAAGCGTTATCCAGCCAAGGCATCATTGAATGTATTGAACGTTGTGATGGACGTTTATACGGCAATATTAGTGATTCCCACAGTCATGTTAACTGTTTGGATACAAATCAAATCTTGGATGTTCACGTAGAACTACCAGAAGAATTTATCCGCCAAATCGAAGAACAAACAGGAGTGCGGATTACTGACTACAGTATTAACTTTTACGGTTACCGTAACTCGCAAGAAAGCAAATGATGGTTGATAGTGAGTTGCGCCCAACCGTAACCACTACCTGTTACCGATTACCTATATTCACTTTAGTTATCGCCTATAACTGTTTCATCATCGTGCGCTTTCAATGATCTCCTTGTGGGGTGCATTGTTAAAACAAACAGCTGGAATAGCGGATTATGAGCGATCGCTCTTTGAAACTATTGTTAATAGACCAAGACCCCATCTTCCGTCTAGGGCTAAGAGTGGCTTTGGAAGAATTCTCCAATTTACAGGTGGTATCGGAGGCAGAAACAGACACTGCTGCATTGCAGATTTTAGCTCAACTTGCACAAGAAAACCCGAACCAGGTCAATTTAGTCGTCTTGGAATTAGGGAACAGTCGCTCTCTCTCTAGCCAGCAGCTCGGTTTACAACTGTGTCGTCATTTGAAAATCCAGTACCCCAACCTGCCATTATTACTTTTGAGTTCTGTCCAACAACAAGGACTACTTCTAGCAGCAAAAGCGGCTGGGGTAGATGGTTACTGTCCCAAAGGAACTCCTATTTCTGAATTAGTCACCACCATGCAGGATGTGATAGCAGGTGGCTCATGCTGGGATGGGGAGACGGGAAAAGAGAACACACAGATGCAAAGACAGGGGGACAGAGACTATGCTGTTGAAAACCTCTCTGCATTTTCTCAACTTCCTTTTGCTCAGTTGCGCAAGCATCTACGCTTATCAGGAATTGGTTACATTGACGCCACTTTGGCAGAAGTGACAGCACAATTGCAAGTCCCCGGATTACCATTGCTAGATAGGGCATTGTTAGCTGGGCAAAGACGAGAACTACTAGCAGCTCGTTGGCTCCTGAATCGATTATTAGCTTCATCTTTGGAAAGACGACAGAATGAGGAGTCGTCACGTAATGTTTCTGCAAGGAATCATTTCTCATCTGCACAGTTGCAGTCTCCTACAAATTCTCTCCCGAGTACTTCTATTTCCAAATCTGACTCAACACAAAAGCAAGATACCCCTTCTCTGCTGAGTCCTAGATCATTGCAAGCGACATTATTTGCATCTTGTATTACCAAACTTCAATTCCCTTTACAAAACGTAACAGCTATTCCTCTGGAGATTGATATTTTACGTGAAGAGAAAAAGCGTGATTTACTTTATCTTGTTCTACAAAGAATTGCGGATGCATTAGATGAAATGCGTGCATCTGTGGTAAAAATCCATCAATTATATGAATTAAAAAATACCGTCTTACTTGATGTATGGCAAGCAGCAGCGACAAACTTTTTTGGGAAATTTTCTAGGGTACGAGTAGGTAATAAAAATTTAGAAATAGTGACTTTCCTTCTGCAAGATAGTGTTGTTGTGCAAGCAGAAATTCTCAATAAAATTCCTCTTGTTGAAGAGTTATTTTCTTATCTTCTATTTCAAACGGATTTGCAAATTGAGAATACTTCATATCTTGCAGGTAGCTCTGAAGCGAAGGATCATGCGGAAATAATTCTGGAGAATTTATTAATTCAGGTAGCGAATGGAGTCATATACCCACTACTCAATTCTTTAGCAGATGTAGAAGAGATAAAGCAAAGTTTTTATGACAGACAATTAATTTCAACACGGGAAATCGAACGATTTAGAAATAATTTGTCGTGGAGATATCGCATCAGGAATTATATCAATGAGCCTAAAGCAATTTTTGAAAGCCGCTATGAGCTATTTGTGTTTGCACCTCGCGGTATTGCAACAATTTCTATTTATGCGCCGCGTGGACAAGAGTTAGCGCAACTTTCTGGTATTGGGCTAGTGGTCACTTTAGCAATAGAATTTCGTGATGCGATCGCCCCTCGTATACAGTCACTCTTATCCTTCTTTGGAAGCGGTGTTGTCTTTGTTCTCACGCGAGTTGTTGGTCGCGGGATAGGTTTGATTGCTCGTGGTATTCTTCAAGGAATTGGCAGTGTTTCTTTAACGGAAAAGAAGAATAAAAAGTTTTGATTTGGATGTCAGTATTTAAAACCGCACCCTCGACGCAGATAAATCAGGGAGCATCCCAATTTTTTCAAAACACACGCGCAAAGTAGCTCTGATTCACACTCTGTGTTCCAAAGACTGCGGGAAGGCGAAGCGCCTATGCGCCAACCTCTGCGCTCCTACCCTACGGGAAGGCGTATGCCTACGGCACGGCTTTGCCGAACGCTACGCGTTCGCGAGTGCGACGAGTGCGCCTATGCGTTGAAAAATAAACTCAAACATTTGGGATGCTCCCGATAAATCATCTGTGTACATCTGTGGTTTAATATTCCTGAAATTAACTTTGTTTGCATAGTAAGCTTACCCCCGGCTAGAAGCGTGGGGGCTTTGGCCACAACGCTATCTAGAACGAAGATTTTTAGTAGCCCTGAAGAAATAGCGGCTGGATTCCTATTCAGGTTTCGCAACACTATCCTCCGAACCTCGGGGATGGCTTACTCAATACCGACTAAATCGATATTGCTTCTACAACCGAGACGATTCCCAGACACCCCCATTAACCACGGTTTGCGTATCTTCTCCGATACTTGCCTACTGCGAGACTCTTTCTGCGTGGTTACCACAGCGCCCTTCGCGATTTCAGCATCTCATAAGTGTAGCAAATTCATTGCTACGTTATGTAACGGGGTCTAACACGTATCATAATTAGCCGTGATTCGCAGCGGCTCCCCTTGGGAGCTTCCTTATCACAAAGTCGCCCTAGAAGGGCAAGGCTTCAGACCCATTTTTTCGGTGACTTTAAGAAAACTTTGGCTATGACGACTAATCAACGGAATTTGAGACTAATTGCGTAGCTTCACTTCCAGACACTTTTGCATCCAACTGGGGTGTCGGGATATGCTTCATTTCCCAAACTTTTAGTAGAATCAGGTATTCGTAGAATGCTTGCAACATACACCAAGCAAACCCAGCGCGTCCGTCTAAGCAGCCACCTAAAAGAAAATACATATACAAAAAACGTATGATTGGTCTGGCTGGTAAACGCAAGGACAAATTTTTTAAGGCGCGGCGTCGTTCGACTTCTGACTTCCCAAAAAATAGACTGCGCCAGCTAACTGTTCCATTCTCTAGTTGATGAAGGGTTTCTCTGGCTTCATCTGTGGAATAACGGTTATGCTTTTCAATCCAGCGGCTTAACCCTTTGCTAGAAGTATAATGAGGGTATGTTTCTTTCAAAAATCCTGCTGGACCGTCACAAATTTCTCGCTCTGTGTGACCATAATCTGTAAACCAGACTTTACCGTGGCGGAAAAGGCGTAGTTGGTAACGAGGGTACTGGGTACTGCGGCGAATCCAAGAATTCATGAAAATGACACGTTCAGCGACATAGTAGCCAGTGTAATCTGGATTTTGACTCACTTTTTCGCATTCGGCGAACAGTTCTGGCGTCATGCGTTCGTCAGCTTCTAGAATGTAAACCCATTCATGCTTGGGAGGTATATTTTCTAGCATCCAGGTACGCTGACGACCGTGGCTTTCAAAAGCGTGCTGAATGACACGAACTGGGTAACGGCTGGCTATTTCTATAGTGCGATCGCTACTACATGAGTCTACAACAATAATGTCATCCGATAGCATCGCCGATTCAATACAAGCGGCGATATCTATTTCTTCGTTATAAGTCAAAATGTAAATTGAAAACATTCCCAATGTTACTCAGATGGCTTCTCTTGTGCGGAATTATACTTTTTTATGGTGAATATATGCAAGAGAAGTCAGATGATCTTCATGACTAATTGATAAAAGTGGCAGTATGGATTATCGAGAATGTCTGATGCGCCGTACTACCCTTAATTCAGTTATCAGTTATCAGTTATCAGTTATCAGTTATCAGTTATCAGTTATCAGTTATCAGTTATCAGTTGCTTGATAACTGTGTACTGTGTACTGTGTACTGTGTACTGTGTACTGTTAAAAATAATGGACTAGCGTGCAGGTACTTTGCGTTTAGCACTTTGGAAAGCACCCATACCTCTTAATCCTGACCAGCCGATAATGATGTAAGCAACAGACAACAGTAAACTGCCTATAACAATTCTTAAACCAGGCTTCCAATTATCTTCAGCTTGTTTAATCAGTTCATCCCGGCGAGCACGAATTTGAGCTAGTCTTTGATTGGCAAGTTGTTCGGGATCACTTTGTTGGGCTATGAATTTGTCAAGCTCTTGGGGATTTGCTTTGAACTTCTTGAGCAAATCTTTTGTTGCTTGGGGAATATTGGGGTTATTCAGTGCTTGTCTATAACGCTGATCATCTTGAAGGAGTTCAGTGTACTGAGTTTTGACTTGGATTTTCTGCTTTTCTACAGCTGCTTTGAATTGTTCGTTACCTAGTTGAGTTTGCACTTGGCTAAGTTGATTTTTCAACTGGTTTTCTGCTAGTCCTGCATCTTTGGTGATTTGCTCCACAGTTTGAGTTCTTTGATGAATAACATTCGTTGCATGGACAGGAGCAATAATCAAAAAGAGTAACCCCAAGATACTTGATATGACGAGAGCTGGTATTCTAAAGTCTATAGAAGGTTGATTGCTATCATCAAAAGTGTCAATCCAATAACCAGTAAATAGCATACCAAATCCGACCAATGGCACGACTCCCCGCTCAACCATAGCTGTCGCCCATCTGAGTTGTAACTGCTTGTCTGTTGGGCTGAAGTCAAGGCTGAGAATGAGAAAATCAATCAGAAAGGACAATATTAAAATTACCCCAATGACCTTGAGTGTGCGGGCGGCGAGCACAGCAGCAAAACGGTTATTCATAGTTTTTCGTCTCGTAGTTTTACAAAAGTGAATATTCTATATAAAGGTACTGGAACACTGTTCTCATGATGCTACCTATTGCTTGTCATTGCGAGATTCTTTTTTTATATGATATATTTTCTACTCTTTTATTTAAGCTACACCACGGTAGCATCTGTATTTTAGCTTGTCTTCAGAAAACCCTTGAATAAAAAAATACTAGACATAATTTTACATACTTAGTCACCACAAATGAGTTTATTGTGTCAGTCTGAGAATATTTTCCCAAATTGGTAAATCCTCTGGACGGTCAATATCAGCCAGATGAGGTAAGTCAGCGACTGATAAATTAAGCGTCTGGGCAATATTTATAGTCTGATGCAAAACTTGAGAGGTTCCCCAGTCTATATTGATAAATAATTCTGGGATAGGACGCTGCAAACCAATTAAGTAATAGCCACCATCTATTGCTGGACCAAGCACAAGATTGCACTGCTGAAGTTGTGCAAAAGCTTTTGCTAAAATCTGAGCATTGACACCAGGACAGTCGATACCGATAGTCAGGACTTTTTCTGCGCCTGATTGAAAAGCGTTGCAGAAGGATTGTGTCATCCGCAAACCCAAATCTCCCTCTCCTTGAGATTGGTAAACCAAGTCGTATCCTAGCCATTCTTGCATAAGTTGCAAATTGCCACCTGCAAACCGCACTTCAAAAGATATGGTAGAAATCTTTTGCAACTGTTTCACTTGAGATAATGTATGTTCTGTCATTTGACGCTGAAGATTTGCTGCGCCTTCAGTTCCCAAAGCAGATATCAGTCGGGTTTTTGTTTTACCTGGTTCTGGATAGCGAGTGAAGATAATGAGATGCTGTTTTGCAGTTTCTGGTAGATTTAGCATGAGATATCTTATTTCAATCAACTAAAAATATCTTAATAGCAATACTTTTCCTTGGTGTCAGATTCGTCGTGTTTGCTCTCAGGTTTATCGTGTTCTTTTCCTATTCGCATTGCGCCTAAAATCGTAGAAATATAGACGCACCGCTTAGCTTTACCACCAGACTTACTAGATAAAGTTATTCGTCCTGCTGGCGGTTTCCTAATATGACCTCTGTCATCAAATTGGATTTGCCTAACCCCATTTAATTGTTTAAAGGTTGTTTCCGCATCCAAGTACACATTGGGATCTAAATTATTCCAAATAGCGTTCACTGGGTTGACTGTAGCTTGATGAACTGCCCATTGTACAATACGGTTTTGTTCGCGAAAACTAACTTGCCAAGTTAATTTGTTTTTGATAGCTTGGCTTTGAGCTTGGCGTATAGCAAGATAAACTTCGTTTTGGGCAGTTTTGAGGCGCTGAGTATCGACAAAAGCTAGCCAACTTGGAATTGATATGGCAGCTAAGATAGTAATAACTACAATACTTACTAAAAGCTCTAGGAGTGTGAAGCCACTGTTAGAACGATGATGAAATAGCAATTTGTTCATGATTGTTACTGATTTTAAAAAACTGACAAATATACAGAGTGTTATGGAATTTATTTTGTCAATAAGAATCCATTTCCTTGAACTCGCATGTTTACTTGAGGAAAATATGCTTTCTGACTTTCTCTGAAATCTATATTATTATTTTGAATACGAGCGAGGGCATTACCACGTAAATAAATTTCTGCCAGATTGTTTTCTGAATCGACACAAACATAAAAACCTCGTGTTTTAACATTGCCAGTGGCAACAGCATCACTTCCAGAAACTTTTGGCTCTTTTTGATCTATTGTGCAATTGGGAGGTGCTGGATTGGTAGTATTATTTATTAGAGTTTTGTCAATATAATCAACTAAAGTTACAATATCTTGTGTATAATCCTCGTCACTCTTTTTTGTCCATTGATTCATTTTACTTTTCAAATTACCTGATGCTTGCAGATTAAATATCTGAAAACCTTTGTCTCGCCAAATATCCTTATCATTGGTTTTAGTAGGTTCATAGCCATCGCTTATTTGAAATCTACCGATTCGAGCTGCTTTAGACCATCTAGAGTTATTCTCTGTAATCAAATAATAGGCTACTAAAGAGTAGAAGAAGATATCATTTTGTATCTTAGAATCTTCTTTTGAGATGAATTGCCGTTTCCAGAATACAAGAATAGGAACAAATTTCTTTTTCTCATCATCCTTTTTCTTTGGTAGTTGCTGCCTAATTTTATTAATACCATCAGCATCATATATGTAGACTGACTGCTGCAAGTCCCGCGCAATATAGTCAAGTGCTGCTTTGATTTCTTGCTCTGTGTTTGCTTTTGCTTGCTCTTGTCGTTCAGTTGTCATAATGTTAATCATGAATCCTAGCAAAGGCGTGATAACAAGGGTAGCGATGACGATGCCTACCAGTAACTCGATTAGGGTAAAGCCACCACATTTGTGTTTGAATTTAAAGAGCGTTAGCTGCTGAATGAAAAGCCATTTGAGTGGATTCATAATATTGATTTTCCCGAAATAGTTGTGTCATTTTAGCAATTAGATTGAGAATTAAGATTAGTAGCTGGAGGTTTGAGGCGCTGACAGAAATCATGAAATGTTGTTACTTTATTTGAGATTTCTGTTGTCATTTCTACTAAGGGTGCTTGGATGGATATTAAACCTGTTTTCCCAGTGAAAGTTTGTGCCTGTTTAATTCCTTGGTCCTTCGATGCTTTCAATGTGATGCTAGGCTTATTGAAAGCATCGGCTCTGTACACTCGCAACCCCAATCTATAGCCATCCTGGGGATTATCGGAAGTTGGGTTATACCCAAATGCCTGAACAATCATGTCTTTGAAGTTATTATTTGTACAACCTCCTGTATCTCCATCCACGCAATACAACTGAGATGATGCGGTTGGAGGAGAGATTTCGCATAAGCCAGTTCCAGTTGTGGGACAAGTCAGGGTTCCTGTGGGAGCATTTGGTAAAGGTGGATCATCTGTCGTAGCTCCTGCGCTATTCGTTGTGATGGGTGGTGGTGAAATTGTCCCTGATCTAACACCATCAATGTAGGTTTGAACAGCGTTAGTTGCTAACTCGACCCGCCTTGCTTGTAACCGTGTTGCGACAGAGAAGACAATGACAGGGGCGATCGCCACTAGTAAAATCCCAACAACAACGACTGCTACTAATGACTCGATGATTGTAAAACCTGACTGACTAGATGGAGATGCTTGCTGCTGTTTTTGGTGAATCATAATATAGCGGTTTTCAATTGAGTGCAATACATTAAAGAGTTAAGGAACCGCAGATGGACGAGCCAGCGCCTTGCGGGGGTTTCCCCCCAACCCCAACGCCAGTCCGCTCAAGTCGGGGAACCCGCCCACGCGGCTGGCTCCTCCGTGGGGACCCCAAAGCCCCCCGTTGTGGCGACTGGCGTGCGGATAGACGCAGATAAATTTGTACTTCATTCAAACGAGAAGCGCTATATTAACAGTTATCAGTTATCAGTTATCACTGTGTACTGATTTAAGGACAGGTACCGCGTTGATCTTGGCTAATGGCGTAGCTACCATTAGTTTCTTGAGCACACAACAAAGTTTTTACCCAAGCATCGTCTCGTCCGACTTCTCTGTAAAATTCATTCGGCTTGTTTGTTGCGGGTGTTGTCAAGTGTAGAGAGAACAAGTCAGGTAACTGACTTAGCAAGGCTGTATCATAACTCCAGAAACGGTTAGGCGGAGTAAAGAAAGGTGAACGACCTAATGTTTTATCTGTACCATTAGTTTCTGTACCATTAGTTATAGAGAACTTATAGCCTTGTGGATATCCAAAAATCGTTTCTGTTGCTGAAGTGGTGTAACGAGTTAATGTTTGCCAAGGGGCTGTGGCATAGCTACTATGTTTAAATTGGATGAAAGAACCAGATGCTATATGGCTTATCCCTTCCCAGCGTTCTAAGTAACGCACAAAGTTTTCCAAACCACCATTAGTTTCTGTTGGGCGTCCTGGTGTGTTACCTTGAGCGAATATGAGATTTGTTTCTGTGTTTGTAGCGGTTTGCATCCAATTATTTTCCTTATCTTTGACATTCTGACTTTCTGAAAGAGTAGGTAAGTTTTCATCAGATGTTATGAAGGGATATTGAATTTGCAATACTGGAATCAACAGTGGTTGGTTTGTGTTTTCACTATTTGCAAACTCTTTGGGATTATTTGGATCTGCAATCCACAAAGGGTAGTTATAGCCGTAATTAGGTTGGATATCGTTCGCTGTCTTAAACCACAAAGCGTTTGCGTGTAACCTAGGTCGATTGCTAGATTCATATTGTGCGTATGGAGTCCCTGCTATTGTGGTAGCAGTGTAAGGATAGTAATTTATCTGCCCATTTTTATCATCGTTTGAATCAACTTCAGGATGATCACGACCCTTGATTCCTAAAGGAATTGGTTTGAAACCAGCTAAAATTAATTTACCTGTACTGTCTCGCAGGAAAGCGACTCGGCGGGGATAGCGTCTGTCTTCTGGATTCAAGGCTGATCTGGTTGTTGTACCTGCACCCAACTTATCAATGGTAAAGCGTGAATCGTTTGGTAATATAGGCTTTGTTTTTGAATCAGTTGCTTTATCAATTGCTTTGTAATCCCAATCAACAACATTGTCAGTTGCATAACCAACAACCCAATCATCAGGTTCACATGCAGCAACCGTTGGTTTACGACACATTTCCATGACATACTCTGGAAATATCACCCGACGCTGAATTGGGGTAACGAGGTTGTTGAAATAGGAACTCTTGATTGGCTTGTCACTAGAATCAGTTGGATTTCCATAGTTGCTAGTGTTATCCTTCCAGGGGAAACTCGTGACAAAGTTGTTATCCCAGAAGCCATTTCTCTTAGCAGCTTCTGAAACATTATGATTCCTCAAATCGTAGTCACCTTCTTCGCGAAAACCGAAGCGAAAATTATCAGATAAAACTGTAATAGCATCAGCAAGAACTATGGCTGGTCGCCAAGTATCACCAGTGTTGCAATCAGAAAACTGCTCCTTGCGACAGGCGAAGTTAAGATTGAGTTTTTCACGAGAATAGAAGTCGCTTGACCAGTCGGTTTTATCTTTTAAAGTTTTATCTGTGAACTCTTCTTGGGTGTGAACATTGAAATTTCCTTTGATGTAAACCGGCAAATTGGATGCCAGAATAAATCCCTTTTCCTCTGGTTTGTAGGTAGTGTTACGGCTTAAGTCACTACCATTAATTAACATGATGGCATTAGGTCGTCGAGTGGAGTCTAGCTTGAAGTCTGTAGCGCTGACATCTTCACTTTTTGGTTCACTTTCATCTGCGAGTGCATCATCACGAGTAGCGTAAATCATCCCACTATTTGGAAATAAAAACTCTCCATCAGTTTTTGATTTTCTGCGTAACAAATCCAAATCCAAAATAGTGGCGCGAATTTCTAAAGGTTGACGTAGTTCAACATCTAAATCGTAGGTTGTAGGACTTATAGTGCTTGACTTGTCAATTGCTTTAATCTGTCTTGCATCCAGAAAAGCAGTTTCCATAATAGCGCCATGAGGAATGTTAGTATCTGTGGGACTACCGATAGTACCATCCCATATTTTCAAGGCGCACATAGCAGAATCAACTGCTGATTGTTCTGCAAGGGTAAGAGACTGACTAGCTGTGATTTTTTTCCAAGCATTTTGAAGTGGTTCATTCACCCAACGTCCATTTGGGTCTTTCAGCTGTGCTTGGTAATTCAGCACGTTCTCGTAACCCGTGGTTGAGAGAGACGAAGCTGAGTAGACAACACCGTTGTTGGAGTCACCTGGATGACTGCTGCTAACATTGGGTAGCCCAGTTAAGTCTCTGTTTGTCTGTCTTAAGCTAACGTCTGGTAAACTTGTCTGGTTTCTAGCTGTCGTGCTATTTGTAGGGTTGTAATAGCTGCTGACACAAGCAATTGGTTTTTGGTAGTCGGTTGGAGTCTTAGGATTGTAGGAGTCATCTTGGTAATGATAAACTGCTGTAGCCCGCATTCGTAGATAAGGTGTATTGTCATCGGGCAAGCCCTGGATCTTACTAGTAACACCCATTGGCATTGTATCTGCCCAGACTATTTGTGGATCTGCGATACGCGCAGCGTCAAGCCTCCGGCTTATCGCATCAGCAAATTGAGTAGTACCTCCACTCGGAGTGTAACGACTAGATAAATAAATTCCTGCACCCGTGACGACTCGCAAACCCCCAACCACATCCAGAGGACTTTGGGGTTTCTGTGCTGCTGACTTTTCCCAAAACTGATCTCGACCTATGGCTCCTAAATCATCTAACTGATATGCTTGGGAGAAGCGCTGACGAGTCACAGTGCTATTCTTTCCCTGCTTATCAACATCCCATTCCTTACCAGTAATAGTCTGTCCCTCGTCTGGTGAACTCAGAAATCTGCTTTTGGTTGTGTCAAACCATAATTGAGGAAGATTATTACCAACCAAAAGGCGATCGCCTATTTTTGCTCTTTATCTGCTTTTGCTTGTTCTACTGGATTTGTGGCAGATAAATAAAGTTTATTACTACCGTTTTCTTGAATTCCTATCTCTGCATAATTCGTAGCAGTTTTTCCATCAGCCGGATTAAAGGGAAATACCCATTCATCCACTGGTCTTAAAGAGTTACCATTTCCTTGAAGAGGACTGTTTGTTTCATAATCGTAACTTCTATATTTCAGTGAGTCAACGCCCTGTGCAATTTCAGCGTATGGAACGCGACGTGTCCGTTTTCTAAAGTAAATTCTTAGTTTTTCATCACGAACTTTAGTAGGATCTAAAGTGGGGTCATCTGCTACATCTCGTTCTATTTCCTGTTTCACTTCATCTGGAAGCTCTGTGTTATTTGGATATGCACTATTTGTTGCTTGCACTAAACGGTCAATTCGTTTTGCATATGCCTCATCGTTATAAGCTGCTGTATTTCCGTAAACAGATGTCGGTACAGTTTTATTTGTGTTGTTTATAACGTCACTTTTAATTTTACTGTTAGGTTCATAAGATTGATCAAATAAATCTACCTGCACATCACCACCGCCGGAATTTTCTGTCACACTACTATTTATCACATTCCCAGCGACAATAACTTTGCTATTTTCCTCTTTGAAATAGCAAGATTTAGGACTACTGACCAGATACAATCTAATAGACTTAGTGGCTGCTGTTAGCAAGTTCCCATTAGTTAAGATACGACCATTCAGACTGATACCTTTTTCAGAAGCAATTTCTAAATCATCTTCATAGACAACAGTATTGTTACTCAAAGGTATTCTTGCTCGGTCTTGCTGATATTCTAGAGCGACAAAACCTTTATTTCCTGTAAATGTTTCATATTTATTAGTATTTAATCTAGTGAAATCTGTAATAGGTACAATTGTCGTATAAACAAAAATACTTTTTTTTAGCTTTTCACCGACTTTATACCAACCATAAGTACTTACTAAGTTCCCGGTAATGGTAGCTAGGCTTTGACATTCATTACCAACAGTACCTGTGTCCATCGGTTGTGTTCTTGCTTTTAAAACACCTCTGGCTCTGTTAGTCGTTGGAGTCCGAAAGTAAATACCATAGAGAGTATAACTATCAAATTTACTGTTATTGTCCGTATCGACAGGATATTTCCAAGCAGTTTTTAGAGTTTCTTCGTCTTTAATAAGTTTTAACTGTGTCTCATCACCAAAAGTAAATTGGTTAATGTTGTAGTTGATAACTTGGTCAAGTGAATAATCTGAAGGAGTTGAGCTTGATAATCTAGAGTCTCCAAATAACTGTTCTATTTTTGCTTTTGCTCTGTCAAGAGCTGGTAATGCTGCGTTCATAACAACCTCATCCACCCGAACATTGCTAGCATGTTTTGACCTTTCAAAAGACCGAAATAAAATAGCAGTTGTCATCAACACAACTACCAGTGCTACCATTGCCACTGTCGGTAATACAAAACCAGCATTCACACTTGCTCGTCGTTTTCTCTTATTAACGAACAAATTTCGTAATAGCCGAATAATTTGCTTTTGAATGACAGATACAAATTTTTCACTAATTTTTCTATAAAACCTATCTATTTTCTTTAATATGCGATGAGAGTGGAACATGAATGTTTACCTGCCAAATTTTGTCATAATAAAACCACAGATGCACACAGATGCACACAAATAATTTATCTGCGTCTATCCGCACGCCAGTCGCCACAACGGGGGAAACCCCCGCAAGGCGCTGGCTCGTCCATCTGCGGTTATAAAATAGCTCTAAGCTAGTATTTAAACTTTAGATAACTTTGTGGAAATGTTATGAAAGTAAGCTTATATTACCCAGTTTTAGAGAAAAAATATCAATCTTGTATAAATGATTATTTAAGCATATAAAAACCTCCCTATTCCAGAGAGGTTTTGAGAACAACAACAAAGCCCATTCCTAGTAGGAATGGGGTGGAAGCAATATCACAATATTAGTAATGATTCAGGTTAATTCCAGCTTCTTTCGCCATTGCTTCCAACCCTTTAATTTCTATGGTTTTAATTGCTTTGGTAGATAAGCGCATTTTTACCCAACGCTTCCCGCCTTCCCACCAAATACGCTTAGTTTGCAGGTTCACTTGCTGAAGACGCTTGGTGCGGCGGTGGGAGTGAGAAATAGAAAAGGCGTTATTTGCCTTTTTACCTGTTAATTCACAGCGACGAGACATTGTTAGAAACTCCAATTTTTGTTTAGCACAATCTCTCATTATATGATTTATTTTCGTTGCCATGCTCAGCCTGGTAACGCATTATAGGAGGCACAGCCTCCTGTTATTATGAGGCGGAGCCTCACTGTATGCATTCCCCGGCGGAGCCAGGGAACGAGAGAGAGGTTCTTTCTTCTACTTTGCAGCTTCTTGGGTTAGCTTGGTGAGTACCTCATTGGAACGCTCAACAAAAGCTTTCATTCCTTCAGCGTCAAAACCTTTTTGAGACATCAGCGCCAAATCATAGATATGTTGGCAAATTAAGTGTACTAGCTGTCCCGTAGGTGATTGAACATCACCTTGAATAATACTACCTTGACTCAAATTCGCCAAATTCTGAATCAGTGGGTGAGCAGTATTGACTAAGAAAACGTGATCTTCGGGAAATTCTGCTGTTTGCTGCTGCATTAAGGCGTTCATCTCCCGCAAGCGGCGCAAAATCTCTGGTAAAAGTACGACTGCTGGTGGCGTTCCTTGCGGATCGTCTGCTTTTAAAGCTTCGGTGCGAATATTCACCTTGGGTTTATTCAAAGCTTTCTCGAACAGCTCTTTGATAGTCTCACTTTTGGTTTTATTCGTCTTCGGATCAACAATTTCCCCAGCTTTGTTTTGATCCAGCAGGGTGCTATCTAAATCGGAGTCTACCCGTGTAAATTTAACATCCTGATATTCCCTCTCCAAGAAGTTGATGAAGTGGGTGTCGATAAAGGAGTCCATAAACAGGACTTCCAAACCTTGATTTTTGTGCAGTTCTATGTATGGAGTTTGCGCTGCTTCATCAGTGGCGTAGAAGACGCGATTTTCGTGACGTTCTTTGTTGCGTTCTAGGTATTCTTTGAGAGTTGTGTACGGTAATTTTGGAGTATCTGCTGAAGGAAGATCTTGCCAAACATCCCCCTCTTGAGATTGTACCTCAACTGCTGGGGTAGCTGTTGACTCCTGAGCGCTGCTTGGTTGATAGGTGCTGCGAAAGACGATGATATCTTCGACTTGTTTTTTGAATTTCTCGTCGTTGAGAACGCCAAATTTTACGAAGGTACCTAAGTCTTTCCAAGTATTAATGTATTGTTCGCGGTTGTCGCGGTAAAGTTCTTTCAGGCGATCGCCTACTTTCTTGGCAATATAATCACCAATTTTCCGCACGGTGCGATCTGTTTGCAAAGCACTCCGCGACACGTTCAGCGGAATATCAGTGCTATCAATCACACCCCGCATGGGCAGAAGGAATTGTGGGATAATTTCTTCACAATGGTCACTCACAAAAACTTGATTGCAGAAAAGTTTGATTTGCCCTTTGGTGACATCCACATCCGGCTTCATTTTGGGGAAATACAGAATCCCATTGATGATAAAGGGATAATCAGTATTTAAATGTACCCAAAGCAACGGCTCTTCTTGGTAAGGATACAGGTAGCGGTAAAATTCTAAATAATCTTCTTGACTCAGGCTACTGGGAGTCTCCCGCCAGACTGCTCTTTGCTTATTTAACACCTCGCCATCCAGCTTGATTGGCACTGGCATGAAGTCGCAGTATGTTTTAATAAGCTGCTTGATGCGTGCTGATTCTAAATACTCCTGTTCTTCTTCTTGCAAAGTTAGGGTAATCGTCGTACCGATAGTTGTACGAGATGAATCATCCAGCGTGAAGGATGGGGAACCATCGCAAGTCCAGTGAACTGCTTGTGCTCCTTCTTTGTAAGACAAAGTATCGATTTCTACCTTTTGTGCCACCATGAAGGAGGAGTAGAAGCCAAGACCAAAGTGACCGATAATTGATTGGTCTGAACTGCCTTGGTACTTATGTATAAATTCTTCTGCACTAGAGAAGGCGACTTGGTTGATGTATTTCTTAACCTCCTCAGCAGTCATTCCGATACCATTGTCGGTGATGGAGAGGGTTTTTTTGTTTTTATCTATGGCGATTTGAATTTCCGGTTCGCCGATTTCACCAGAATATTCTCCAGCGCGAGATACCATTTTCAACTTTTGGATAGCATCTACAGCGTTGGAAACGAGTTCCCGTAAGAAGATTTCATGGTCAGAGTAGAGGGACTTCTTGATAATTGGGAAAATATTCTCAGTATGAATACTGATTGTACCTTGTTCTAGCATAACTGGTAATCTTCAATGCAAGTATCTGAATGATAACTGAGGTAAAACCCCTCAGCACCCTTATGTGTACCCAAAGCCTAATCTAGATGGTTGGCTATCCTTATTTTGAAGGAATGATCTGGGATTTTACCAATAGGATTGTATGGTTTCTGTGAGGGCGATCGCTCGTACTTTGCAGCATTGATTACCCGATAGCAGGGATTCGGATTTCCCTACCAATTCGCTAAAAGTGGCTATCTGCGTAGAATTTGTCTAAATTTTAGAGTAAAGCTCTTCGTGAGTTCCAGTGTTCATAATTTGCCGCTGAACCAATGGGTCTTCACCATTAGCTTTAGAGACAACACAGCAGAAACGGCAATTGTTTAGGGTGTTTAGGGAATCTTGGGTAACCATATTCACTTCCGGGAGCAACGATTCAAAGTTCCTGTTACACTCCGCCACCGACTACTCTGTACTGGCATCATAGTCTGGCAAGATGATTTCTACGTCACGCAACACACGAAAGGCATATCCACCTAAGCCAACAACTAACATGCATAGTGAAGAAATGACATACAGGAGTGCTATACCCGCACCTCTCCCACTACCAAATATCCAGCCCAACATGGGGACGAGACTACCTCCCGACATCATTGCTGGTTCAAAAACACGATCAGCTAGTGGTCCAGCTATCAAGTTTGCTAAGGCCGAACTAATCGGCATCACCATAGAGCGCATTGCGAAAACACGTCCCTGTAACTCAGGTTTTACCTTGCTCAGCCATATAGCGTCATCGGCACTGCCCATGATAGGGAAATTGAGAGATGAACAAAATTGGGCAGGAAACCAAATCAACGGTACTCTCCCCAGACCAAACACTGTTTGGCTCAAACCAGCACCCACCATACCCAGCAGTACTGCATGTATTCGGGGCTGGAAACTACCCCAAGCGCCCACGAGTAACGCCCCAATAATGCCGCCCAACCCTGCTGCCGAAGATATAACACCTAATACTTTAGTCTCATTACCAGTGCGTGCCAGAATTAGGGGAGTAACAAGTGAATCGGCAATTTTATCGGCAAAAACGAACAGCAACACTAATACTAGCATAGCAAGCAGGCCGGGGCGTACGGCAACATAGCGCCAGCCAAAGTAGAGATCCTGCTTCAGGCTTGTGCTACTGCGCATACCCACTTTTGTCATGGGAGGTTGCGGGATAGATATTAGCAGCACTGTGAGTAAAGCGATCGCAAAAGTAGTGATATCGATAATTAAGATGCCCACAAGACCAATGACTACGTAGAGGGTACCTGCCAATGCTGGTGCGATGATAGTAGAACTGGAAGTTGCCAGGAAGCTGATGCTGCTAGCGCGACTGTACTGCTGCTTTGGCACCATCATTGATACTGATGCCGAGAATGCCAGTGTTTGAAATTGCTCAAAAGTGCCCTTGACACCTACAGCCACGTAGAGATGCCATAATTGCAAATTGTGAGTTATGTAAAGCAGTAAGACACTTATGGTCAACAACCCGCTCACCGTGTCGCCAACCATCATTAAGTATTTACGGTTACAGCGATCTACAATCACCCCAGCTATAGGAATCATTAAAATTTGCGGCACTTGTGCGAAGAAACCAAACAAAGCTAAAGACGTAGCCTGACCCGTCAGTTCCCACACCCAAATACTGAAAGCAAAGCCGGTCATGCTACTACCAATGATGGAAACAATTTGACCGAGCCAGATGATAATGAGGGTACGCACTTATATCAATTTTGGATTATGGGTTTGCGGTGGTCAGTTATCAGTTAAGCTCAAAGCTTCTGTGAGAGTTCCATTGCAGAATCGCGTCTACTAGGTTTTGTCCAATACCGATACCAGTACATCACAAAGCCAGTGACAAATAGAATTAACGGTGCAAGTCCAACAAACACATAGAGAATGCGAGTAGGTAACCCACCAAAAGTACCGTAGTGTAGAGGAACAAAAGAGTTGAGGACGCGATCGCCTACATAAAAGATCCCTGTCCCAAAACCTAACCCTTTGAAATCTCCCTTTTGAATCTCATAGGTTGTCCATAAACTTGCCCCAGTTTTAGCTGTATTAGCAAACCGTGCTCCTTGCAGCGCAGGATCATTGTCTTTGCTAATAAACGCATCATTTACATACGCCGATGCGATGATTTTCCAACCCGGTAAAATTTCACCTGTCACATCGAGTTCAATCCCGCGACTTTTGACTTCTCCAGCTGCGATCGAGAATTGATCATCTTCAGGATCGATCGTAGGCACATTTGTTTTTGTAATCTCATACGCGGCTAAGGAGAGTGAAAGTTGACGGCTGATCTCAGCTTTGATGCCAACTTCGTATTGAGTGCCACGAGAAGGATCTAGTGGTTCGCCACTGGCTGTAGAACTATTATTGGGCACAAAGGAGCGACTGTAGCTGGCATAGAGCGAAATCGGCTCTATTGGCTGATACACAATTCCCACACGGGGAGAAAATGCTTCATCGTAAAAATTAGCCTCTTGAATATTGCTGTGATCGAGTGTCTCATAGTCAAACTTACTCTTGTAGTTGATAAAGTCATATCTACCGCCCAAGAGTAGTTTTAGATTCGGCAGTAATGTCACCTGGTCTTGCAAATAAATTCCTACCGTATCAGTCGTCGCATCAAAATAATCACCCCTGGTAAAATTCGTGGGGCGTGGAAAGTTACCATAGACGGGATTGAAAATGTCGAGAGCAGGGATATCATCGGCTCCGCTAAATCCAGTATTGCGACTAATGTTTCTGCTCAATTCCAAGCCCAACAGTAGCTGATGCTCGATTGATCCAGTCTTAAACTTACCAATCAAATCTGTTTGCCAGGATAAATCGTCCCCTTGTCCTGGTCCATCACCTTCTTCAAAGGTTCGCAGCAAGCGACCATCCGCGTCAAATTCATCGCTAGGATTAACATAATCAGTCTCTGTTTTAGAGAAGTAACCCAGAAAGCCAGTCTTGAGCCGTAGATTCTCGTTAAATCGATGATCCAGAGTGGCAGTAATTTGATGACTTTCAGAGCGGTAGAAGTCAAGATTTGGATCTCCCAAGTTACGACTGATGGGAAGATCAAAAGATAATTGCCGACTGGGTCGTAATCCCCGATCAAACCCATTGTCAAGGTTGACGTAGGCATATTCTAAGCTCAATGTTGTTGCATCACTCAGTTTGTAGGTTAAGACAGGTGATATAGAGAAAACTTTATTCTCAATAAAGTCACGAAAACTGTCAGCATTTTCATAGGCAACATTTAAGCGATATAACAAGCGCTGATCAGCGGTGAGGGGACCAGAAATATCAATGGAAGGATTGTAGAAGTTGTAACTTCCAGCGGTGAATTCAGCGGCATAGTACGGCTTGCTTAAGGGTTGCTTCGTGACATAATTTACAATGCCACCCGGTTCAAACTGACCATACAGCACTGAAGCTGGACCTTTGAGTACTTCCACCCGTTCAATGTTGGCACCGTAAATGTAAGAGGGCTGAGTTTTAAAGCCGTTCCTCAAGATGTTGGAATTGTCAAATCCCCGAATGGTGTAGCTGTCATACGTGGCGCTAAAGTCTGTCAGAGGGGATACCCCTGATACATTGCGGACTGCATCTGAAATTCGCGTGATTTTCTGATCCTCAATGACTTGTTGGGGAACAAATTGCTCTAATTTCATGATTTCTCCATGACTCCATCACACCACGAAATCTCTGAGTTGAGGACGCTAGCATAGGGATTTATTGAAATTTATTTGCATTGAGAAAGCAAGCCTAATGAAACTATAAAAAATAAAAATTTACATATAGCTAGGAAAATCTCATTAACACTATTGCTACTTATTAATACTAAATTCATTCAGGAAATTTTATTATGTCAAGTCGATATTCAGAAACTCTAAAGATAAAAAGTTTCTTTATATACTAAAAAAATAACCGTATTTACAGAGACAGCATTTATCTGTAAATACTTTTGGGTGAATTCATATCAGTGACTGAGACTATACGTAATCACTAAGTGAGATGAATTAAAGATAAGTTTTGTTTAATCCTGTCTTTAGCATCTACCAAAAGTAGTAATTTGTTTACTATAGTTGCAGCTAATCATTGAAAGAAATATTGATAATTATTGTCTATTAATTCAGGGTTGCTAAAGACAATACATTTCTTCTAGAGTAAAAGGTACTAATTAAAAATCACTTTCAACATAGCTGAGCGAAAATTTGCGTGACTGACTAAACGATTGCGCGGTCTATTTTATAAGACAAAAATTGAGGTTTATCTTAAAGAAGAATTCTCACAATTGAACTGGGTGAAGGCATAAAGGCAGCACTCTGACTTGCATAGAGTGATACTTGTTATTCAGCTTGCCTGATTCCACCGTTGTTTGCGTGCATCTAATTGCTTGAGGCGGAAAATGACTTCAATTCTCAATAGATTTCCAGAAATTCCCCATCAGTGTGCGACTATCGTTGATATTCTGCGTTATCGCAGTTCAACACAACCGCACACACAAGCGTTCACCTTCCTCGAAGATGGAGAAACTCAGGAATCAACGCTAACTTACCATGAGTTGGATCGGCGCAGTCGGGCTATAGCATCTCAACTCCAAACCCTTGATTTAAGAGGGGAACGTGCTATATTGCTTTATCCCTCTGGGCTAGATTACTTGAGTGCTTTTTTCGGTTGTCTCTATGCTGGAGTCGTGGCGGTTCCGGCTTATCCACCTCGCAATCGACGCAAAACGCCTAGAATACAGGCGATTAGCACAGATGCACAGGCTAGCGTCGCTCTCACCACAACAGCGATGCTCCCTACTTTACAATCCATACTGACACAACAAACAAACATAGGGAATTTTCACTGGCTAACTACCGACAACCTGGCACAGGGTACAGAAGATTCTTGGCAACAGCCTGAAATCAATGCAGATACCCTCGCGTTCTTGCAGTACACGTCGGGTTCTACGGGCATACCAAAGGGAGTTATGCTCAGTCATGGCAATTTACTGCACAACGCCGCCGTGACTTACCAACTCATGGAACATTTTATCAATAAGATAGACCGTTTGCAGTAGAACCTATAAGTTCCTCTATTCATTCTTGCTCTTCCCCTTCGTCGAACCTGGACAAATGCCTACCAGCTATCCCATCAATGGGGACAACACGGTTGAGACAGTACGCTACACAATGCTTGAGCAGAGTTCAGGTCAAGGACTGGTCTGGATTAACCAAACGCAGTACTTTTCAGGTGTGTCGTTGCAGGTCTGGAACTTCTGTTTAGGAGGTTAAGTAAGTCGGCGTGAAAAAACCAAACTATGTAAAGATATATAAATACGGAGAATGCATCTAGCAAGGTAACTGAAGATATGGGCGCTCGTTTAAGAGTATTCCTGACTCGTGAGCAAGACAAAAC
>JAAUSC010000075.1 GCA_012031965.1 Scytonema sp. RU_4_4 | reverse complement strand
ACAACTGGCAGTATTCGTCCACAAATTTTACTGTGGGCGCGGGTGGACGAGGCTCAACCATACTCTCTGTCTCAGTTTTTGCGATCGCCCTTAATTATACTTTGGCGAGAGTGATAAAAGAGGGTTAAGTCTGCCCCACTCAAATTTGCATGAGTCAAGTCTGTCCCACTCAGGTCTGCCCCAATCATTTCTGCCCTAATCAAGCAGACTCCAATCATTTCTGTATCAGCCAGCGAAGCCTGATTCAGTTTTGCCTGACTTAGATGTGCATTAGTCAAGTCTGCCCCCCTTAAGTTTGCCCCAATCAGATTCGCTCCATTCAGGTGTGCCCCAATCAAATTTGCATCTACCAGGCAAACCTGAATCAAGTTTACCTTGCTAAAATCTCGTTCTCCTGCTGCGTATCGACTCAAAAGTTCTTGGGCATCCATATCTTTTGTCTCCCAATGTTTTGTCAGTAGGTTTAGTAATAAGATGTCGTATCAGTCCAGACTCAACTTCATATAGCGCACGTCTTTAGGTGGCTTATGAGTGTGGATCTTAGTTCCGATAATGGTTGATAAGCTGGCATTTCTTGGTAACAGTGGCTACAACGCCAGTAAATCCCTGCCAAGCGTACATGACGGAGTAAAGTGTATGAGCAGCAAGGGCAAGTATGCTTACTCATCATGGATTGCCAGGTATATACGGCTATATTCTCTTGGCTGTTATCGGTTGTAGGATGAGTCAGTGCTTGACTCGACCTCTTTAATAAAGCTTGCATTTTTTTAACCAGATTTTTGTTAATATCCGCCTTATACTTCACTAAAAACGGCGGTCATTTGTAGTTGAATCCACAATTGTTCTTTCCACTTAAGACTTGAAATCTTTGAATTTTTGATTCCCAAAGCTTGTAGGCATTTAACTAAGTAGATAGGTGGAAATAAACAGAACTATGTTAAGAAATGTAAAAACGCCTCAAATCCTTACTAATGAACGCGCTTGTGCTACAAGTCGCTTAACCCGGACGCCCTTCGGGGAAGACCTCCGGTCTCGCTGCGCGTTCCGCCAGTCGCCTACGGAGGGAGACCCCAAGACCGCACTGGCTCCCCTCCTGCAGCGCTGGTCTCACCAGAACAAGCGTGAGGGAAACAAGGACTGCAGTACTGGCTCAACGGACAGGTGCCTCAAGTCGCTTAACCCGCCCACGGCACTGTCCTCCCCAACGCACTGGCTCCTAATGACCAATGACTAATGACTGCCTTTACTAGTTAACTTTATTTGTACCGACCTACTTGTGTCTTTTTTCATAAGTGAATGTGGCTGCAATTCTGAAACCACAAAATTGGCAAAGTCAGGTGAAACAACTGTAGGGAATTGAGCAAAATTCATTAAAACCTCACGAGAGTCATCCAAAGTTCCCAATTATATTGGAAGATGCTCTCCCAGGTTTTACCGCACTGTCATCAGGGGGAGGGTTATCAGATGGAAATACGAAAAAACAAGTGCTTCAGGCGTAATATACGCGCTACAAATGCCAGGACGAACCTCCGTCTAACTTAGTCCTAGCTTTATTCATTTTGAGGCTATGACCCATCAACTCAAGACCTCTGAGCGACCGAATTGCCGCTACTTCTTCGGCATCTGTTTCCATTTCTACAACGGCAAATCCTTTCTTCTCACCTGTTTTTTGGTTTATAGACACTTGGACTTGCTTAACAACTCCATATTTTGAAAAGACTCGTTTGAGGTCATTTTCTTCAACCTTATAAGATAGATTGCCGACATAGATTGACATAGAAAATCTCCTGAATCAAAGGATGCAGAGATTTAGATTCGGAGAGGCATTTGTTTATGAAGGCAATTACATAGCCGAAAATAATTCTCGATAGTCTAACTATAACATAATCTAATGGAAAGTAATGTACGGTGTAACTATTTGCTATTTAACGTCCATACTCCTTTTCTCATAGTTTCCCTGGCTAAGCAAAAGAACACGAACCATTCAGGAGCCATTCCCTACACAGGTTAGACCAGTATTTTTAATCGCCTAAATGACACCAAGTATCTGAGAACTTTGTATGAGAATATTACAATCTCTCGTTTCTGTAAAGAAATATTGCAGGAACTTGATCCCCTTGCTACAGTGTGATGTGTAGTGGTTTCTGATCAATGCTCGTATCTAGGAGACGAACCACCCATACTCTACATCAATCTTGAATCTGCACTGATTCACTAAATTCCAAAATTACGTCAAAAATATTTCTCCGACGGGTTGACATCGACTTTTTGCCAAGATACCTGAGAAGTATTTTTATCACTTTTTTGATGATGCTTAGGATCACTTCATCCTATTAGTTGCCTACCAACCGTTAGTATTTCCAATCTCACTCAAATATTACTGAAGTCTTGCTGAAAGACAAGTCTCTGGTTTGTCTACAACCATCAGGTTTCCTTGCCAGTTTTCTGAAAACTGTCTTGCTTCCAATGATTGAGTTCAACTTAATACCCAGAACACAAGTCACTTTTAGTCTCAGTGAGTGCTTAGGAGATCTGCATCTGCAAAATTTTTCAGAGCAGCATTAGCCAACAGTCCATTGAGACCTCAACTCTAGAGGTTTTAGTTATGAACATTCAAGGAAAGACGGCTTTAGTTACCGGAGCTTCTCGTGGAATTGGGCGAGAGATCGCTCTAGAACTAGCGCGACGAGGAGTAAAGCGTCTGTTGTTGCTAGCACGGAATCACCAACGGTTAGCTGAAGTAGCCATTGAAATCGAGGCGATGGGCGTGGAAGTTGTAACCCTAGCTTTGGATCTGACTCAGTCGGTAGAGGTGAACATTTCACTGGCGCAAGCTTGGCGAGATTACGGACCAATTCATCTGCTTGTCAACTGTGCTGGAGTGGCGCACCAAGCTCCCTTTTTACAGTCCCAACTACCACAGGTGCAGGAAGAGATCAACGTTAATTTAATTGGGATGTACACTGTTACTCGTCTAATTGCCCGCCGTATGGTAACACAACGGGAAGGAAGAATCGTTAATGTTTCGAGCTTGATGGGCAAGGTGGCAGCACCAACGATGGCTACCTATTCAGCTACTAAGTTTGCGATTTTAGGCTTCACTCAAGCCTTACGCGGTGAACTAGCAGCATACAATATTCGGGTGATGGCTTTGCTGCCATCCCTGACCGACACTGACATGGTACGAGAATTCCAGTGGTTTCGCTGGGTAGTGCCCATGACTCCCAAGAAAGTAGCTCAGGCACTCGTTGCCAAACTGCACAAGGAATCACCTGAAATCTTGGTGGGATGGCAAAGCTATTTAGCTGTGTGGTGCAACCGTATTGCTCCAATGCTGCTAGAGAGGATTTTACTCATGGCTGCTCCCTAATGGCTGCTCCTATGTTCAATGATAGACAAAAGCGCTATCAACAATTCCAAAATGCTCGGACAACTGAACATTGCGGTTGAGCCGAAATCCTGAGGTGCGATTCGTTGAGTCGGGATCTTCGAGGAAGGAGCGCTAGATGAATCTTCTTAAATACTCGGAGTAAGAACAAGTCATCCAAACTTGATATAAATCAAATCAAGTAAAAAACCCGATAAAGAAACCCAGTTTCTTTATCGCCATCATCCTATATCTTATTAGGCAGCAGCTTTTTCTTGTACAAGTACATAAGGTTGGATAATCAAAGTGTTAAACCGCTTTGCAGGTTGGGTGTTCCACTCTCCAATTTGTGCAGTTGAGGGTTTGGTAATCAATGCCTCATCTATCCAGATTTGCACTTCCAATATCTTATCGCTGGCGATCGCACCCCCACCTCTAGTAAATCTAGTTCTACTGCCACGACAATCACAGCATCCCGTTGTGCATGAGGAATCAACCATTTCCACTC
Organism: Scytonema sp. RU_4_4; assembly: GCA_012031965.1. Classification (GTDB taxonomy): domain Bacteria; phylum Cyanobacteriota; class Cyanobacteriia; order Cyanobacteriales; family Nostocaceae; genus Brasilonema. The sequence goes on along the minus strand of JAAUSC010000075.1, from coordinate 25,495 downwards.
CGCCTCATCCAAGTTTTCTGTTAATTCCGCTCTTAAATCTGTATGAGTCATTAGTCATGAGTTATAAGTCATTATTTCTTATCATAAACAAAATCAAACACAAACAACACATCAACTGTTAACCTTAAATCAAATTAGTCCCAAAATAATAAATAATAGAATTTGATACGTATATTTCTGTTTTTAAAAACTTTTCATAATGACCAATGACGAATAAGTAAAAACTAAACTTCTGATTTCATCTCATCAATTTCAAATAAAGAAACTAGGACTCCAGCAATCGGAATAGAAATAAAAAGTCCCAATAATCCTGCAACTTTAGCCCCAATAAGTAAAGCAAAGAAGACAACAACCGGATTAAGATTGAGAGCACCTTGCATAATTCTAGGTGTAATTAAGTTGTCTTGTATTTGTTGAAGTATTATGCAAGCTACAAAGACTTTGAGCGCCATCCAAACACTTTGTGATAACACAATTAGAGTAATGACACTAATTCCTAATGTAGCTCCAATACCAGGAATGATGTCTAGTATTCCGACTATAACTGATAAGATCAATCCAAAAGGTACTTTCAGTATCAGGAAAACAAGAAAAGTTGAAGATGTCAAAAATAAAGTTAATATCAACTGACCTCGAAAAAAGCCTAGAAAGTTGCGCTTGATTATCTTTGTAAATCTATCTCGTCGTCGTTGGGGTACTGTTTTGATAAAAAAAGACCAAAGCTTTTCGCCATCTAATAACATAAAAAAAGCGACAACAGCAATTAAGATAAAAGTGACAAAATTAGTAATAATGCTTTGGAATATATTTAGACTGTTAACAAGTATAGATATAGCTTGATTTCGCAATTGTTCTTCAATAACACTCAAATCTATAGGTAAGTTACGATTACGAAATAAGTTTTCTATTCGCTCTATTAGTGGTATTAAAGAGTTTAAAAATGCACTAACACTATCAATTAATTGTTGTCCTTGAGATAAAACTGCTAAACCTACAGTAATTATCAAACCACCAAGAAGGATAATGCTTAATAAAAAAACGACAACAACAGCTACACCGTGTGGTAAAAAAGGTCGCAGCCATTTTACAGGATAGCTCAACAAAAAAGCTAAAATTGCAGCAAATGTAAAAATAACAATGACTGATTGAAAATAACCTAGAAGTAGTACAATTGCACATCCAGAAGCAACTAAAAGTAAAAAACGGACTAACGCCAGATTATTCAGGCGATACCAAAAATTGTTGGCATCAAAACCACTCATATATTTTTGAAGAAAAGCCTAATGAAGGTCAATTAAGTCCAGCAGCGTGGAACTATCAAGTCGAATTTAAGATTTTAGATTAGGTTTTGTGGTCTCTTGACCGAGATAGAGATACAAAAAATCTACTGATGTTCAGATAATTATTGACAATTATCTACGCTCATGAGTGATTGAAAATCTAAAATCTAAAATCGATGGTTTTAAATTGACACAAATTTAGCGGCGATCGCCACTTCCTTAAAGCATATTTTCAGGCTCTTCCAAATTATCGTCCCAAATCGTGGAGCGCGTTAATTGCTGCTGTACACTCTTGCGTTAACGCCTCCAATTCCTCTTTATCATTAGAATTGGGAGCATCAATCAATTTGCCGATTCGCACTGTCACCGGAACTGGACGAGGAATCGAACCTTCTTGCTCAATCGCCTGAGTTCCCCACAAACATATAGGCAAAAGTGGAACTTTTGCTTTAGCAGCAATCAGCGCTGCACCTCTTTTAGGATCTGTAATGCGTCCGTCTGGAGTGCGTGTTCCTTGCAAAAAAACACCTACAGCCCACCCATCATCAAGATACTTCATAGCAGCACGAATAGCCGCGCGATCGGCACTACCTCGACTCACGGGATAAGCACCGTACAACTGAATTGCTTTGCTCAAAACTGGAATTTTAAACAGTTCTTCCTTTGCCATATACGCGACTGGACGACGTACGCAATTAGAAATAATGGGTGGGTCATAGTTACTCGCATGATTGCTAACTACCACTAATGGTCCAGTTTGAGGGACATTTTCAGCACCATAAATCCGTCCTTTAAAGTAAACGTGAAGCATGGGACTGACCACTGACCACTTAAAAGCGTGGTAAAGTAACAAACTTACAGACGGTTCACGGCTTTGAGACATGGTGGAGTGGAAGGGGTTAAACAATTCAAAATTCGCTGCCTGCGGCACGCTACACTAACATTTAAAATTTAAAATTCAAAACTATGGAAATCCCAATCTGGCTGCTGAGTATATATAGCAATCCTAAATCATTCGTAAAATTTTCTCTTCTCTCTTTTCTTGGCGTTCTATGCGCGAAGGCGCACGCTACGCGAAGGCGTCTTGGCGGTTGATAATTTTTACAACTCAAATAGGACTGCTATACAAATGAAATTTAGTAGTGAGTAGTTAGTGACACAATTAACGACTCACGACTCACTACTACTCGCTCACTAAATAGGTAAATCAGCTAGAGTGCTGACGTTTTCTAAGATTAAGTCAGAGCAAGTGCGTTTAATTAAACCAGTTAACACATTACCAGGACCGATTTCCACCACTCGCCCAATACCATTTTCTGGTAGTGCTAGTGAAATTTCTCGCCATCGCACTCCTCCAGTCATCTGTTGGATTAAACGTTGTTTTAAAACAGTCGCATCAACACTAGCAACTGGTTCTACATTTGATAATACTGGCACAAAAGCTTGTTGAAATTGGACAGATTCTAAAATATCTTGGAATTCAGTAGCAGCCCCTGTCATTAAAGGTGAGTGAAATGCTCCAGAAACATTCAAAGGTTTAGCACGCTTTGCTTTCACTTGTGATATGACAGCTTCTACTGCTGCGGGTGTACCTGATATGACCACTTGAGCCGGACTATTGTCGTTTGCTAGCACCGCGTCGGGAGTTTCAGCAATGACTTTTTCTAACAGTTCGCGATCAAAGTTCATTAAAGCTGCCATTATACCACCTATGGTACTGTCCATAAGTTCGGCACGACGCTTCACCAAGCGCAACCCAGCAGACCACTCGAATACGCCAGCTACGTAGAGGGCGACGTATTCTCCTAAACTGTGACCTGCAACTAAATTCGGTTTTTCTTTTTCTCGTAAAATATCAGCGAGAATGCTTTCTACAACATATAAACAAGGCTGTGTGTAGAGAGTGTGCGATAACTTTTCGGCATGATTCTGACAGATTTCAATCACAGACCAGCCTAATATGTCCTCAGCTTGAGCGAATTTTTCTTGCGCGGATGGCACATCTAATAAATCTATTCCCATTCCCTGGGATTGCGAACCTTGTCCAGGAAATACCCATGCAGTTTTAGTCATTAGTCATTGGTCATTAGTCATTGGTCATTAGTCATTGGTCATTAGTCAAGAGTTTCTCTACGCTTGACTCTTAACTATCTTCCCCACTGGAAGATAGCTGCACCCCAGGTTAGTCCAGCGCCAAAGCCAGAAGCCGCAATAATGTCACCCGTTTTGATTTTACCCTGCCGCACTGCTTCGTCTAAGGCAAGAGGAATGGAAGCGGCAGAAGTGTTACCGTAATTGGCGAGATTACTAATAACTTTGTGTTCTGGAATATTCAGGCGTTGAGCAACAGCGTCGAGAATGCGCTGATTTGCTTGGTGCAATAGAAGCCAATCTATTTGGTCAACACTAAGGTTGGCACGAAACAAAGCTTTGTCAATAACTTCTGGTACTTTTTGTACGGCAAAACGGTATACTTCTTTGCCATTCATGGTGATGGGTTGGAAGTTGCCTTTTCCAACATTGACGCCTTGAGTCAGTTCTATAGGTTCAGATGCATACGCAAGGTTAAGGCAGTTGTTCTGAGTTCCATCGCTTCTGAGTTCAAATCCCAGCAAGCAATCCTTCTGGTTTGCCTGTATGACGACAGCCCCAGCACCATCACCGAACAAAACACAAGTACGTCGATCCTGCCAATCTAGCCAACGAGAGAGGACATCCGCTCCAACAAGCAGTACGTTTTGATAAACGCCAGTCCTGATGTATTGAGCAGCAGTCACTAGCCCAAACACAAAGCCAGAACAAGCTGCCGTTAAGTCAAAGGCTACCGCTTTAGTAGCTCTCAATTGGGCTTGAATTTGACAAGCACTGCCAAATAAGTCATCAGGAGTAGAGGTCGCTAAGAGAATTAAATCCAAGTCTTGTGAGTCAATTCCAGCCATCGCGATCGCCTGCCGACTTGCAGCAGTAGCAAGCTCAGTTATGCTTTCACTTGCTTTTGCCAACCTCCGTTGACGAATTCCTGTTCTTGTGGTAATCCATTCGTCTGATGTCTCAACCAGTTCTGTGAGCGCCTGGTTGTCTAGGAAGGTTGCTGGTGCTGCTGATCCACTTCCTGTTATTGCGATTCCTAAATTTTGCACTCCGGCATCTCCAAAGCTATCAGCTTTTTGTCCTTTGTGAGACCAGTTCTGTTGGCAAAAGTCTGCCCGTAGAACATAGACGGGTTTCTTGCCGTAGGGAACTGGCGTGCATACTGAGGGTCTTTTGTCCTTAGTTCCTAGTCCTTAGTCTGGAGTTATTACAAATGACTAATGAACGCCATTTGCGGAACTGAGAAGGACTCCAACGCCCTTACGGGTATCTCCTCCTCAGACGCTGCTTTGTAAGTCCTAAAGGGACTCAGCATCTTCCAAAGAGAGACGCCCTTGGTGTGCGCTTTGCGCTTATGCCAGTTAAGAGGGTGTCGCAAACTCCAACGGGAGAGCCAGTTACCTGCGTAAGGAAAATGACACATCCTAACTCCTGCGGAGACGCCCTTGCGAACAAGTCGGGCATTACCCGCAAGGGCGGAGTGGCTCCCTTCCTGTAGCACTGGTCCACCCCCTGTAAGACTGGACTCACCAGTTGCTAAGTGAGCTTGATACGCCACTTGCACCGACTGTTGGGCATTGCTTTTTAGCAGTTCTTCATTCAGGGAACCCCCATGAAGAGCTGCCTCACCAACGCAATGGCTCTTAATGAACAGCAGATGCACTCAATGCGCTTAACCACGCCAGATGCACTCAACGAGGGAACCTCCCTTCGGGTATGCGCAAAGCGTTCCCCTCCGGGGTACGCCAGTCGCACGCCACATGCTACAACGGGGGAAACCCCCGCAACGCAGTGGCTCCTCAACGGAGGGAACCTCCGCACGGCGCTGGACTCACCAAGGGCGCACTGGCTCCGCAAGGGCGGACTCTTGCCTCCTAATAACCAATGACTATTGCTAACCACTCTCGCGCTGAATGCTTTGATATTGAGACTGAATTCTGTGCAAAACTCGGTTATCTACAGCTTCTTTTGCCATGCGAATTGCATTAAAAATCGAAGGTGCTTGGGAGCTACCGTGACTGATAATGCAAATTCCATCAACGCCTAAAAGCAAGGCACCCCCATGTTCTGCGTGATCCATGCGCTGCTTTATTCGCTTGAGGTTTGGTTTTAAAATTGCTGTCCCAATTTGACCGTGCAAGCCTTGGGGTAATTCTTCCCGCACAATCTGCAGCATGACTTCCCCAATCGCTTCGGCAAATTTTAACAACACATTGCCCACAAACCCATCGCACACAATCACATCAAAGTGACCGGAAAGCACATCACGTCCTTCAGCATTGCCCATAAATGAGATTTGGGGATTTTCACGTAGCAGTTGGTTAGCACGAACAGCCGCGTCATTGCCTTTAGTGTCTTCTTCACCGATGTTCAACAAACCTACTTTGGGTTCTGGAATACCCAGCACATACTGAGTATAAACCGAACCCATGACGGCAAACTGCTCTAAAAACTTAGGACGGCAGTCTACGTTTGCGCCGACATCCAGTATGAGCACTGGTTTACCCGCTACCATCGTAGGAAATACCGCACCAATTGCTGGACGGTCAATTCCTCGGAGTCGTCCCAAGCGAAGCAAAGCTGCTGCCATAGCTGCCCCGGAGTGACCGGCAGAAACCACAGCATCAGCCTGCTGACTTTTGACTAAATCCATTGCTACATTGATGGAAGCCTTGGGTTTGCGTCTGATGGCGCTTAAAGGCTCCTCGTCCATTGTGATCGCTTCCTCAGCAGGAACGATCTCTACCTGCCCCAGATGAGTTTTTGGCGGCAGTTTGCTTTCTATTTGTTGGGGATCGCCCACTAATAAGACTTCTACACCCAATTCTTCTCGTGCTCGCAGTGAGCCAGCAACGATTTCACCGGGTGCGTGATCCCCTCCCATTGCATCAATTGCGATCCGTGCGCAAGTCGATCCCATTGCTCAGAGCTTTTAGAAACCTTACAAATTTTACCAGATGCCTCTACTGAAAGTAGTGGATATTCTTATGAAGGCAAAAGTTATGAAGTTTAAATTATAAAATTTTCAAGCTTCATCCTTTATCCTTCACCTTTTCTTATAAATTCTGCCAAGCTCAACATAACATGAATTTCCTCTAGAAACTGAGGAGCAAAACTACGGCGTTGAGGATGAAATTTAATCGCTTTCACAAAAACAGCATTTTTGCAGTATAAAAAACACAGGGTTGCTTAAAATCAAAAAATTAGCCTGATTGAAGCGCTAACCTCAGAAAATCTTGGATAGACAAAAATGAGTAGCCTGACATCAAGAACTAGATTAACCAACAGTGCAAGATGAAAACCCTCCATTCCCAAATATTTTGAAGTGAAGGTTATGCTTTCTACAAAAACTTCTTTGTGTGCCACTTCATGAAAAGACTGAAAAATCTGTCAACCCTTCGAGTATCTGCTACGCAGACGCTAGGCGTACGCCTGTGGTACACTTTGTGCTTACGCCAGTTGTAGCCTCTGCCCTTGAAAAGGCCAATTCCTAAAACCGGCGGGAACCGCCGTAGATGAGCTCTCTTCCTATACAACAGAGTGCTACGCACTCGCAAACAGCACAAGTTTGAGCACAAGTTCGAGCACAAGTTTGACAAGTTAATGGGTCTTAAGCCGGTGTTGTTGACACATCGGGTTAAAGGTTCGCAGGAAACGGCTCATTTTTACATGTTTAGACCCAACCCTACTTCCGCATGACAAAATCAGCGGTTATCATGACTCAATGCTTAACACCAGGGAATACTTGCATAATAATACACAAAACAACATAGCACATTCTACAGAGGCAGTGAAGCATGCTGGAATTGTTTGGTTCAGGTTTGATTTCTATTTGGCTAGAAATGGCTGGAGTCAATGTCAAGCCCATAGATGCTTTAGATATCTTAGCTTGGCAAGGTAGCCCCGGCTTAGTTCTTGCCGCCGATCCAAATCCAGCTGGGGCTACTACAGTGCTGGAATATCTCAAGGGACTACAAACATTGAAATTAGCAGCTCCAAATCAGATCCAGAACCAGGGAATTTGGATACAGTCAGGACCGATGCTTATGGCTAATCACGAAGGTACGACTCCTCTACCGGCTGCTTCCTTAACCAAAGTTGCTACCTCACTCGTTGCTTTAAAGAATTTTGGTCCAGATCACCAATTTCAAACTTTGGTCAGTGCTACAGGACCGTTGCAGAATGGAGTATTACAGGGCGATTTGGTGATGACAGGTGGTGGCGATCCGTTGTTTGTTTCGGAGGAAGGGATTGCTATTGGTAATAGTCTCAATAAGATGGGCATTAAACGGATCACAGGAAATTTGGTTATTACCGGCAATTTTGCCATGAATTTCCAACGTCATCCACTGCAAGCAGGTCAGATACTCAAACAAGCCTTGAATTCTGCAACCTGGTCTCGTGGAGTCACTTTCCAACACTCGCTGATGCCGAAAGGAACTCCTAAGCCTCAAGTTGTCATCGCTGGGGGAGTTAAAGTCCAAGCACAAGCAAATCCCCAACAGACCTTGCTACTGCGTCACTACTCGTTACCCTTAAAGCAAATTATCAGGGAGATGAACGTCTTTAGTAACAATGAAATGGCTCAGATGCTGGCAGATGCTGTGGGAGGAGCGCAGGTTGTGCAATCAACAGCTGCTAGGCTTGCAAGGGTACCGCAGTCAGAAATTCAGTTAATCAACGGGTCAGGGTTAGGGCAGGAAAATCGCATTTCTCCCAGAGCAGTTTGTGCTATGTTTATGGCGATTCAACAGCAAGCACTCACCCATCAGTTGACATTAGCTGATTTATTTCCAGTCTCGGGGTTTGACAATCGCGGGACGATGCACGCTAGACACTTACCTGCTGCTACTATCATGAAAACTGGAACTCTCCGAGATGTCAGTGCTTTAGCAGGAGTAATGCCCACACGCGATCGCGGTTTGGTCTGGTATGCCATTATTAACCGTGGTACAAACATAGGAGGTTTCCGCACTGGGCAAGACCAATTATTGCAACGTTTGGTGCAGCAATTACAAGTTGCTACAGGTGTCCCTGCTAGTCTCATTCCCCACATAGCTATCAACACAGTACCTCAATTAGGCGCAGCTAGTCGTATTGAGATGTTATACGGAGGTTAGTTATTAGTTATTAGTCGTTAGTCATTAGTCCTTGGTTTTTACTTTTGACAGATAACTATTAATTTTTCGCTTTTCCTTCTTGTGGGATAATCTCTGTCACGACCTTGTTACCAGAACCATCACTGTTGATGACTATCGTTTCTGCTTGCAGATTACCAGAGGCTTTTTCACCTGTAAAAGCCAAGGGAGGATCAACTTGACGATAAACGACATCGCCTTGAGCCTCAACTAATTTTTTGTCAAGATACCATATCATGGTCTTTGATTTGAGAGACTGGCGACGCTCTCCAACACCGTAGACATTTCCTGTTAAATAAACAGTTTTTTGCGGTATCTTCATTTCGCCTTGATTCCCAGTTACTGCTAGTTTTTCAGCGCGATGGAAGACCCGCACAGGAGAATTGGTTGTTACTGTTTGTGAGTTTAGGTTCCAGGTCATAGAGTGACTAGCAACTTGCACTGGTGGGTCTATTAATTCTATCTGAGCATTTTTCTTAATGGTGGCAATCTTTGTTTTCAAATTGACTTCAGCAGAGTCTCCTCGACCTCGGTCAGAAATTTGGTTGTTTTTATAGTGGTCCATTTGGACAGGGCGATCGCCTATCAATGTTTCCTCTTTGATTCGCCAAATCAAATGCTCAGTTCGCATTTGCAATTGCGGTTCCAAGGAATTTGCCACTACTCCCCCAGAAAATTCCATGCGCTGTTCGCGGGTTTTGACTCGCGCTTCCCGCGCCACCGCTTGTAATTGTTTGTGGGTTCCATGAAGCTGGTTACGGACAATGAGCAAATCTTCTTTTGGTCGCCACTCCAACTCATTACCCTGCAACACAACACCATTGCGAGGATCTGTAGCCACTATTCTCCCTTTGAGAAACAACTGCTTACCATCTTGCTCAATATCTGCCATTTGAGCTTGTATTTGATAAACGACTTTGCCATCTTGGTAGAGTTCACCATATGGACTTTCCGCCGCACCGATTTGTTTTTCTTTAGTGTACTTTGCCTGTTTTGCTCTGACTTTCCAAATAGGTCTGCCAACTTCATCTGCTTGCTCTAAAGTGACATCAAAGAAAGTCAAGTTACTATCTTTGTCTCCTGGCGATGGACTCGTCAAAGGTGGTTTGGTCGTGACGTTCGTTTGACTCCCAGAGCAAGCAACGAGCCCTATGGAAATAAGGCAGATAAGTGAGATGGGGGAGATGAGAATTTTGAATTTTGCAGAAAGTTGCCAGAACGGTTTCCCTTCGTAGCAAACTTTGGTGATTTTGAATTGCCTTATCCCCCAGCCTACGGCTCGCTTCGCTAACATCCTCCTTATCCCCCTAATCTCCTGTTGTCCTCTTGCTTGCTACTTCATGACTCCGGAATCTCTATCTGCTGGCTGTCACCTTCTCTAGAGTCTTCCAAAAATCCCATAGCTATTGGTCGATAAGGATAGCTTTGGCGAGGGGTTTTTTGAATATCTTCTTTTATTGCTTCTAAATCGATATAGCGATCGCTCACATTGATCAAACTGTCGCTCGTCATGGAGCGTAAACTGACTACCTCGACCCGCACACCGCGATAGCTGACTGAATTGACTGCATACGCCAGATCCCCATCGCCACTGACCAACACGGCTGTATCATAAGAATCCACTAAAGCCATCATGTCTACCGCAATTTCTACATCCAAGTTGGCTTTTTTTGAGCCATCTGGCAACTGTACCAAATCCTTGGCAATGACTCGGTAGCCGTTGCGTCGCATCCACAATAAAAAACCCTGCTGTTTTTCATTTGTGCGGTCTACTCCTGTGTAAAAGAAGGCTCGTAGCAATCTAGAGCCTCCTGTCAATCGACATAGTAGCTTGGTGTAATCAATTTCAATTCCGAGTTGCAGTGCTGCATAAAATAAATTTGAGCCATCAATAAATATGGCGACACGACCTCGATTTTCTAAAACTTGTTCTGGAGTAAATATTGAATCATTTTCTAGATTATTTAACATTGTTGTCATACCTCATTTTTATCAAATGTAATAATTGATACTTGTTTACTAGAACAGTCAAGCAGAGAACCGCTTATGATAATCTTTCAGGACTCATAAATTTAGTCCTGATAAATTCAGACAAAATCAGTAATTGAAATCAGAAACAATTAATCGTTTTTAGGAGGTTCTATTCGTTTAAAGATTGGTTGAGGTGTACCCAGCTTTTGTTGATTTGTCAGCACTCCCCATGTCCCATGAATGGCAAAAGGAGCAGCCGTAGCAGTTTCTATTTGTTCATTAAAATTGATTCCGAAACCGAGTTGCTGGTAAATATCACTACTGATATTAGGAATGATCGGAGATAGGAGATAAGCCGCTAGTCTTACTGATTCAAGAACTGCATACAGAACTTTTTCTACAGCTTGCTGCTGTCCTTGTTTATACAATGACCAAGGAGCTTGTTCATCAATAAACTTATTGCTGGCTTGCACCAGTGAAAGGATAGCTTCACAAGCTTGATTGAAAGCTAGCGCTTCGTAGGCATTTTTTACCTGTTCCCCAAGACGTAAACCGATCGATTTCAAAGGATGCTCAAAAGGGATATCTTCATTTGTAACTGGCGGCACATTACCAGCACAGTATTTCTTCACCATGTTCAAAGTGCGGTTTAGCAAATTACCTAAATCATTTGCCAAATCTGCATTCAGCACATTGATGAATCTACTTTCATTAAAGTCGCCATCTTTCCCAAATTCGATTTCCTTAAGGAAGTAATAACGAATAGCATCACTACTATAGCGATCCACCAGAGCGACAGGATCAAGGGTATTACCCAAGCTTTTGCCCATTTTCTGACCATCTTTGGTCAAAAAACCATGCACAAAGAGTCGCTCTGGCAATGACAAGCCAGCTGACATCAGCATTGCGGGCCAATATACTGCATGGAAGCGCAGGATATCTTTACCAATGAGATGCAGGTTTATAGGCCACCATTTTGCTAAGGCATTTTCTAACGTCGCTTCTTCGTCAGGTTCTAACAATGCAGTGACATAACCTAGAAGCGCATCGAACCAAACATAAAGAGTGTGGTTGGGATCAACTGGTACAGGAAAACCCCAATCTACATTTACCCGTGAAATAGAGAAGTCCTGCAACCCTTGATTGACAAAGCTGAGGACTTCATTTCGACGACTCTCTGGTTGGATGAAATTCGGTCGAGACTCGTAAAGTGCTTGCAGTTTCTCTTGATATTTGGATAAGCGGAAGAAATAGTTCTGCTCGTCTCGCCACTCAACTTCTTTGTTTGGGTGGAGAGGACAGCGATGTCCTTCTAACAGTTCTCTTTCTTCTTTAAATTCTTCACAAGAAACGCAGTACCAGCCTTTTTGTTGTCCTTGGTAGATGTCTCCAGCTTCCCACGCTCTCTGGAAAAATTCTTTAACGAGAGCTTCATGACGAGGGGCAGTTGTACGAATAAATCTATCATATTGAATGTTTAGTAACTGCCACAAGGAGACAAAACCTGCCGACATTTCATCACAAAAGCTTTGCGGCGATCGCCCTTTACTCTTCGCCGTCCGCTCAATTTTTTGTCCGTGTTCGTCTGTACCTGTAATCAGAAGGACTCTGCGTCCCAAAAGTCTCTGAAACCTTGCCACCACATCTGCTGCCATTGTTGTATAGGCACTGCCAGTATGGGGTAAATCGTTTACATAATATAGCGGTGTTGTGAGTGCAAATGTCTTGTCTGTTTTATTCACTTGATTCATTCAGGAAAAAATTAGTTGTTAAAAACGTTTTCTATCTTACTTTTTTGTAAAACCACGCCATTATATAATATAACTCTCTTTTTTTCAAGTAACATCTTAATACTAGCAAATTTCTTAGGTTTGAGTTTGTTTGATGATAAGTATATGTTCAGTTGGTTTCTATAAAAAAACAGGAAATCCTTGTTAATTTTGCACAGAAAACTTTTAAGAAGAACGCAGAACACAGAACACAGAACACAGAATACATACCCTTTTTCAGCAAAGGATTTTACAGATTTGGTTGATATGTATTTCTACCTTAAGGCAGTCGTCCTTATCGGTTAAGAAATGTAAAGTCTTTATCAAGATTAGGCTGCAAAATTTTCTGAATTATATACAAAGATGAGTGTAAATAGCCCCCTTGAGGTTTCTCGCTGGTTACTGGCGGCGCTATCAACAAAAATGTTTCGCTACTATGAGGATCGCATTCCCCAAGATGCCAGTGTGTTAGTAGTGAGCAATCACCGCAGCTTTATGGATGCACCCATTTTAATGGCAGCTCTATCAAGTTCCATTCGTTTTGCTTGTCATCACTACATGGGACAAGTGCCAATCATGCGGGAGATAGTTACAGGACAACTCGGCTGCTTTCCTCTAGAGGAGGCTAATCAGCAACGCCAGCAAAGCTTTTTTCAACAGTCACAACTCCTGTTGCAGTCAAAGCAAATAGTAGGAGTCTTCCCTGAAGGAACAAAACCGATGGTAGAATTTACCCAACCGAACCGGGTGGGTGAATTTCAACGAGGTTTTGCCCATTTGGCATTGCGAGCACAAGTGCAAGATTTAGCAATTTTGCCAATCGCGATAGCGTCCCTTGAAGAAGTTAACACATCTGCTGTACCTTTGAGGCTGTTAAGTTTGTTTGATCCTTCAGAACCTTTGTTTAGTCAATCAGGTTGGCATCCACTAGTCATATATCATCGTGTTGCCGTACTCATTGGTCGTCCATATTGGATGAAATCTATACAAAAAGAAAAATACCAGGGAAAAAAAGCAAGAACTGTGGTGACGGAATTGAGCGATCATTGTCACTCCGAAATTGCAAATTTGCTGCGTAAAGGTTGCTATTAAAAATCTTCGTCATTAGTCCTTTGTCCTTTGTAGCTAATGACTTTTGATCCTTGACTCTTGACTCTTGACTAATGACTATTCCAAAAGTTGAGCTAAAACCGTGTTTCCTTACTCCTAAAAGACTCCAGCCAGAGTTTCCGCTATTTGTCTATTTACCAGGGATGGATGGAACTGGTCAACTGTTGCGATCGCAAACTGCTGGATTAGAAGTTGGCTTTGATGTCCGTTGTTTAGCGATACCAAGGGAAGATCTTACCAGTTGGGATGAGCTAGCCAATAATGTCTTGGACTTGATCTATGGAGAATTAGAAAAAAACTCCCAGCGTCCTGTTTACCTGTGTGGAGAGTCCTTTGGTGGTTGTCTGGCGCAGAAAGTGGCGATTATTGCACCACAGTTGTTTAAGCGCATTGTTCTCATTAACTCAGCAAGCGCCTTTCAACTTCGCCCGTTTTTGGCTTGGACTTCTCAGTTAACTTACTTAGTTCCATCCAACCTTTTTAACATCGGTGCATTAGGTTTATTACCGTTTTTGGCAGCCTTGGCACGCATTTCTAGGAGTGATAGACAAGAACTTCTAAAAACCATGCGTTCCGTACCGCCAGAAACTGTCCTGTGGCGAATCTCGTTACTGAGAGAGTTTTGTGTTGATGAGGAACAGTTACATCGCCTGACTCAACCCGTTTTGGTTATTGCTGGTGCTGACGACCGACTTCTACCTTCCTTAGCTGAAGCGAAACGTTTGGTTAGTATCTTTCCAAATTCTAAGATGGTAGTACTACCACATTGTGGACACGCCTGCTTGTTAGAAACAGATACTAATCTGTACGAAATTATGAAGGCGAATGATTTTTTAGAAAGTCGTACACAAACAGTTCAGGCGCTGGGGAAATAAAGGGGCGAACAGGCGCATTTTCACAACACATAACCTCAGACTAAGTGATACTAGGAATTAACTAAACTTACCCGAAAACACGCTATGACCCAAGAAACTGTAAAACTGCAAATTCCATTTGAATCACTAATAAATGCGATCGCCAACCTCCCACTTAAAGAAAAGCAACTACTTTGGCAAAAGTTAGATGAAGAAATTAATAAAACAGAAGCAAACTTAGTAGAACAAGACCCTTACAATTGGGGATCGCAAGGGCAGCCAGAAGGCAAGCCAGTAAAGTATATACCGGGAGTGGGGCTGACTGTTGTCGGTGGTAAGGATGCTCCAATCTGATTTACTTGCATGTGGTGATGTGGTTATAGTGGCTTTGCCTACCCATACTCCCAGAGGACGTGAGCAGCAGGGAACTCGACCTGCTGTAGTAGTCGGTGTTCCTTCGGGAGAAGCCCGCTATCCAATCCTAATGATTGCACCTTTAACTACCCAGAGTGGTTCTTGGGCGCTCAACAATCCCAGTTTATATCCACGCTTGGAAGCTGGTGCTGGTGGTTTGCCTCAGTCTTCCATTGTCTTACTAGATCAAACGCGGGGATTAGATATAAATCGAGTTGTGGCATATTTGGGAACACTTACCTCTGAGCAATATGCTCCCATTCTTAATGGACTAATACACTTGTTCAAACAACAGAATAGTTAATTTTGCTCTAACAACTTATCCTTATAGAAAGAGGTCAAGCCAATCGTACTTTCGCTACAACCGAAATAGAAAGATTTTTAAATAAGGTGCTAAATAATGGCAGACAAACCTCAAAAAGATAGAGAGGATAAAAAATCAAATCATATAGCCGCATCCGATACAAAAGAAGAAAAACCATCTTTGTTAGAATCCGTTGCTGAAACAGTAGGCTGTGTCTTGGGAACGGCTGTAGGGGTAGGAACAGCGGCTGGTAAAACTGCTATGGAAGCTGGCAAAGCAGTTGCAGAAACAGCCGCTGATGTGGGAGAAGCTACGGCAAAACAAACTCATAAGGTGATTGAACAAGCAACTCACACAGCAGGACAAGTTGCAGAACGTATTGGCGAAAATTGGCTCATCCGAAAGCTATCTGGATTTTTAAATCTGAATTGGCTTTTCGGTGCTGTTGACACTGTTAATTTAGATAAGGCAGAAGCAGAAGTCAAAAAGCTCAAGCAAAAATATCCTAACGAATCACCTAGGCAAATTGCCCACCGCATCATGGTTGAGAAAGCAACAAAAGCAGGGGGAATTGGATTAGCAACTAGTGTTTTGCCGGGAGTTGCGGCGGCTTTGTTGGCAATTGATTTCGCAGCAACAACAGAGTTGCAGTCAGAAATGGTTTATCAAATTGCAACCATCTACGGATTGGATTTAAAAGACTCCGCCCGTAAAGGAGAAGTGTTAGCGATTTTTGGTTTGGCGTTGGGTGGGAGTCGTCTTTTGAAAGCAGCAGGTTTAGGTTTACTGCGAAATATACCTTTTGCTGGTGCAGTCATTGGTACAAGTGCTAATGCTACAATGATTTATTCATTAGGATATGCGGCTTGTCGGTTTTATGAAGCGAAGCTAGATGCATCAAAATCGCTTATCTCTGAAGAGACACTGGAAACTTTAAAACAACAAAGCGAAAATTATCTGGAAAAAGCCATAGCTCAAGAAGCTGTGATGGATAAAGTCTTAGTTCATTTTATCCTTGCTAGCTATCCAGAAAAAACATGGGAAGAAATTTTAACAGAGTTAGAAGCTTTGAACCTTAGTTCAACTTCCTTGGAAGTCATCTCTGGAAATATCAAATCACCTCAGCCTTTGGATATACTTCTCACTCAACTCAACCGTGATTTTGCTATACCATTATTAGCTCAGTGTTACAAAATTGCCAAAGTAAAAGGTGAGATGACTCCAGTCGCACAAAATATCATTGATGCTATTGCTGCTCAATTTGACATTGATACTAATTCCGTTCAGCGTACTGTTGATACGAGTGAAAACTTTGCCAGTAACAAGTAATCGATTTTTTATCATAGAATAAGCTCAATTAAAAAACCTGGTTTTCGGAGAAACCAGGTTTCTTGGTAATATAAATAGACCATACTAGACAAATCTATCTCAAGGTCATTCCATAGACGTTACTATCAGTCATAAGGTAGATTTTAGCAACACTCCCAGCATTTTTGATCTGGCAAAGCAATGTTGGAAATTTTGTTCTGCAATTATTGTATTAGAAGTATTAGAAAACAGAACCCTAAAGTTGGAGTGAAGGCTCATGCCTAACTTCACCGTTACTAGAAATATTTCACAAGCTGCAAGTGTCTTCGTTATTTGCCTCGGTTGCGTCGTATTAATTGGCTGGATGTTTGACATTGCCCTATTTAAGGGCGTGCTCCCAGGACTCGTGACAATGAAAGTCAATGCAGCGATCGCCTTCTTACTATATGGGGTATCGCTTTGGCTTTTATCAAGGGAAGGCTCTCCCATCTCCTCTCGTTTCCGTGTCCTTATTGCCCAAGGCTGTGCAATCGCAGTTACTCTCATCGGGTTACTCACCTTGTGTCAATACCTCTTTGGATGGAATTTAGGAATTGACGAACTCCTGTTTCGTGACTCAAAAGAAGCTGTAGAAACATTTTATCCAGGTCGGATGGGGGCAAATTCAGCCGTTAATTTTCTGCTATCGGGTTTGGCGCTGTGGCTATTAGGGCAAAAAACTCACCGCAGTTATTGGCTGGCTCAGGGTTTGAGCTTGATTGTTGGTTTGATTTCTTTGCTAGCATTTGTTGGCTATGCCTATGGGGTGAAAAATTTTTACCAATTCGGCGTTTATACTACCTCAATGGCGTTACATGCAGCACTAGGGTTTGAACTGATGTGTTTGGGAGTGTTATACACCCATCCTGATCGCGGGTTCATGCAAACGATTACGAGTACACTCAATGGTGGGGCGATTGCCCGTATGCTCATACCAAGTGCGATCGCGTTCCCCTTAATTCTCGGCTGGTTAATTCTTTTGGGGCTAAGGGCGAAACAATATGACCCCGCTTTCAGCATATCGCTGCTTGTTGTGTCGCTAGAAGTCATGTTTTTGGCACTGATTTGGCGAAACGCGGGATTCATTAACCGCGTGGATCACGGGCGCAAACAAGCCGAAGCTGCACTACAGGAAAGTGAAGAACGCTATCGGCTACTTGCCGAAAATATTCCCCAAATGGTTTGGATGAGCAACCACGATGGCTTTGTAGAATACTACAATCAGCGCTGGCTGGACTACACCGGACTCGAACCTCAAGAAACATTAGGGTGGAATTGGCAACAGGTAGTTCATCCTGACGATTTATCACAAGCTTTGGAAAAATGGACAACAGGACTCAAGACTGGAAATCGCTATGAGGTGCAATACCGCCTGAGACGAGTTGACAATGTTTATCGTTGGCATGTAGCACAGGCTTTACCATTACGTGATGAGGAGGGCACAATTCTCAAGTGGTTTGGCACCTGCACCGATATCGATGACCAAAAACGGACAGAAGAAGCATTGCGTCAGAGCGAATCACGGCTACGGCTATTTGTCAACTCAGATATCATTGGCATTGTCATTGGCGATGTTTATGGGGGACTCAGTGAGGTCAATGATGCTTATCTCCACATTCTTGGTTATACTCGTAAAAATTTCCAACAAGGTCGAGTGCGCTGGACTGATATAACACCACTGGAGTATTTACCGTTAGATGAAGCGGCGATCGCCGAGGCGAAGATCAAGGGATTTTGCACTCCTTACGAAAAAGAGTATATCCGCAAAAACGGCTCTCGTGTTCCGGTGTTAGCTGGCTTCGCCCTTATTGGAGAGCAACAAGATGAGGCGATCGCCTTCATTTTGGACATTAGCGATCGCAAGCGAGCAGAAGCAGAACGCGATCGCTTCTTTACGCTGTCGCCCGATATGCTCTGTACCGCCGGATTGGATGGTTACTTCAAGCGTATAAACCCGGCTTTTGAGAGAATTCTCGGCTATACTCAAGCAGAACTACTCACCACACCATTTCTTGAGTTTGTACATCCAGAAGACAGAGCAAAAACCGAGTCTGAAGTGGAGAAGCTCGCAACAGGAGCCGTGACACTCAGTTTCGAGAACCGCTACCGTTGTAAAGATGGTTCCTACAAATGGCTGATCTGGAATGCTGTTCCCGATGTTGAGTTAGAGTTGCTGTATGCAGTTGCCCATGATATCACTGAGCGCAAACAGATAGAGCAGACGCTGCAAGACCAAGCAGATGCTTTGCGAATTAGTAGAGAACGTCTGGATTTGGTCATTCAGGGAGTAGAAGTCGGTTTGTGGTACTGCAACTTACCGTTGGACAAGCTGATTTGGAACGACCAGTGCAAAGCGCATTTTGGTCTACCAGCCGATGCTGAAGTCACGATTGATTTATTTTATCAACTCCTACATGATGATGACCGGGAACCCACACGCCAAGCAGTTCAGCACGCTATTGAGCAGGCGGTCGGTTATGATGTGGACTACCGCACAGTAGCCCCAGATGGGCAAGTACGCTGGATTCGGGCGATTGGACGCACCTTCTGTGATGCAGCTGGCATACCGAAGCGTTTTGATGGTATTACTATCGACATTAGCGATCGCAAACGAGCAGAAGCTGCCCTTATTGAAAGCGAAAAGCGCTTTCGCCATGTCACAGATACTGCTCCTGTGATGGTTTGGATGTCCGGTACAGATAAACTCTGTGACTACTTCAATAAACCTTGGCTAGATTTTACCGGACGGACATTGGAGCAGGAACTAGGCAATGGTTGGGCTGAAGGTGTACATCCTGATGATTTGCAACGTTGTTTGGAAATATACACGAATTCATTTGATAAGCGCCAAGAATTTCAAATGGAGTATCGCCTGCGACGGTTTGATGGAGAATATCGTTGGATTTTAGACATTGGTGTGCTTCGCTTAACTTCAGAAGGAGAGTTTCTGGGTTACATCGGCTCTTGTATAGATATTGAAGATCGCAAGCTATCTGAGGAGCAAATTCAACTGCTCAACGAAACCCTAGAAGAACGAGTCAAACAGCGCACAGCTCAACTAGAAGCTGCTAACCGAGAACTAGAATCTTTTTCTTACTCTGTCTCCCATGACTTACGGGCACCATTGCGGCATATCACCGGATTCGTTGACTTGCTGCAAAGACGTCTGGCATCAACAGGGCTAGATGACACCAGTAGGCGGTATCTTAACACTATCACCGAAGCGACTAAACAAGCAGGTAAATTAATTGATGATTTGTTAACTTTCTCCCGTGTAGGACGCTCTGAAATGCGTCATACCACCATTGACATGAATCTACTGGTGCAGGAGGTACGACGCGATTTAGAACCAGAAACCAACAACCGTCAAGTTTCCTGGCAAATAGAATCATTCCCTCAGGTACATGGCGATCCTTCTATGTTGCGGCTGGTTCTGCGTAACCTACTGGAAAATGCTCTCAAGTATAGTAAAACTCGCTCCCTAATACAAATTACTGTAGGCAGTACCAGTGGTCATCAAGAAGTGGTATTCTTCGTGCGAGATAACGGCATTGGTTTTGATATGAAATATGTTCACAAGTTGTTTGGTGTTTTTCAACGCCTGCACAGTGATCCACAGTTTGAAGGTACGGGTGTGGGATTGGCAAATGTTCAACGCATTATTCACCGTCATGGCGGACGCGTTTGGGCAGAAAGTGAAATAGACAATGGAGCGACTTTTTATTTTTCGCTACCAAGGAGCTGTGGAGTGGAAAGTGGAGAGTAGAGAGTATACGATGGAACTAAAGCGCATTCTCCTAGTTGAAGATAGCATTAACGATGTAGAGTTAATCCTGACTTCACTAGCAGAAAACCATCTGGGCAATGAAGTCGTCGTCGTTCGTGACGGTGAAGAAGCATTGGATTACCTTTATCGTCGAGGCTTATACCGTTTGCGTCGCGAGGGTCATCCCGTCGTGGTGCTACTGGATCTTAAGCTACCAAAAATTGATGGCATAGAAGTCCTGACGCAACTCAAAGCTGAGCCAGAATTACGAGTTGTGCCAGTTGTGGTGTTGACTTCTTCCCGAGAAGAGCAGGATTTGGCTCGGTGTTACGAACTTGGTACGAATGCTTATGTCGTCAAGCCAATCGATTTTCTTGAATTTGTTGAAGTTATCAAAGGTTTAGGATTATTTTGGGCAATAATTAATGAACCCCCTCCCGGTTCCATACCTCCGGTACGCAGTAGTCAAGGAGTTGCAGGAATATAGCCATGTCAGGTCTAAAGTTTCTCTTGCTGGAAGATAGTTTACTGGATGCAGAACTCATCCATGCCCTGTTGACCGAAAGCGGTATTGGCTGCGATCTGCTGCAGGTAACAACGCAAGCAGAAT
Organism: Scytonema sp. RU_4_4; assembly: GCA_012031965.1. Taxonomy (GTDB): domain Bacteria; phylum Cyanobacteriota; class Cyanobacteriia; order Cyanobacteriales; family Nostocaceae; genus Brasilonema. The sequence continues at coordinate 4,841 of JAAUSC010000075.1, read as the reverse complement.
TCCAGACAGCGTTGAATCAAGATGGCTTTGACCTGATTCTTTCAGATTACGCCTTGCCTGGATTTGATGGTATTACGGCTCTAGGGATGGCGCAGCGTCACTGCCCAGATATTCCCTTTATTTTTGTGACCGCAACAATGGGGGAGGAAGTCGCAATTGAAACCCTCAAAAGCGGTGCCACTGACTATGTTCTCAAGCAAAGATTAGAGCGTCTCGTGCCTTCGGTACGTCGGGCGCTACGCGAAGCCCAGTATCGACGCACCTGCAAAATGGCAGAGGCAGAACTGTACCGCCGCGAGCAGGAGTTTAGAGCTTTAGCGGAAAACTCACCAGACGCGATCACCCGCATAGATGGAGAACTCAGCTACTGCTACGTAAATCCCGCAACAGAAAAGTCAACAGGAATACCGTTGGAGCGGTGGATTGGCAAAACCGTTGCCGCAATTGGGTATCCAAAAGGATTTTCGACAATTTGGGAAGCGAAATTGCGGCAAGTGTTTGCCACAGGAGTTGGGTGTTGGATGGAATTTGATGTTCCGTCACAAAAGGGACGCATTTACTACCAAGCACGGATTGTACCAGAATATGCCCCAGACGGTTCTGTACAATCATTACTGAACATTGCTCGTGACGTGACGGAGTACAAACTGGCAGAACAGGCATTACGAGAAAGCGAGGCTCAATTACGTCAACAAAAAGAAGAATTGGAACGGGCAAGCCAAATCAAGGATGAGTTTTTGGCAGTGCTTTCCCATGAATTGCGATCGCCACTCAACGCGATTCTCGGTTGGTCAAAAATATTACGTACCCGTAAGTTGGACACAATAACCTTGAATCGTGCCTTGGAAACAATTGAGCGCAACGCCAAATTACAAACACAACTGATTGAAGATTTGTTGGATGTATCTCGAATTATTTGTGGCAAGTTGACTCTGCGTCCTTTCCAAACAAATTTGATTCCAGCAATTGAAGCTGCAATAGACACAATGCGTCTAGCAGCTCAAGCCAAATCAATTAACTTGGAATTTCTCGTTGTAGACTCTCGATTGAAAACAGCGAACAAATCAATTCAAAATACTAAATCACCGAAGATTGGAACGGAGGAAACCCCCGCTCCAACTTCTCTCAAAATTCAAAATTCTCAATCTCCTCCTATTGGACTGCAGTCGCCAGCCTCAAGGGGAACTCCCAGCCCCCCACCTCAAATTCAAGAGCAAAAATTCTACGTTTTAGGCGACCCTAACCGATTACAGCAAATTGTCTGGAATCTTCTTTCCAACGCTATCAAGTTTACCCCACAGGGAGGACGGGTAGAGGTGGAGCTCCAAAGAGTAGGACCAGATGAAACAGATGATGGAGATAAGCCAGATGAAGGAGTAACCTCCTCCTCATCTTCCTCATTCCCGACGCTCCATTCCTTGAACTCTGCCAAAATTACGGTGAGAGATACAGGAATAGGTATCAAATCAGATTTTTTGCCTTACGTGTTTGACTCTTTTCGTCAAGCGGATGGTTCTACGACTCGCAAACACGGGGGTTTGGGATTAGGTCTAGCAATTGTACGTCACCTGGTAGAACTGCATGGTGGAACTGTCGCCGTAGAGAGTTCTGGAGAAGGTAAAGGCGCAACATTTTCAGTGCAATTACCTCTTCTTGAGAAGAGAGAGGAAAGCAAATCAGTTCTGTTGTCTTCCTCATCTGGCTCATCTCCATTAGAAGGTATGCGCGTCTTAGTGGTAGATGATGAAACAGATTCACGAGATTTTTTGGTATTCGCTTTAGAGGAATTTGGAGCGATCGCCACTGCTGTCACCTCTACTTCTTCAGCACTAGAGGTTTTGACAACATTCAAACCAGATGTGCTCATTAGTGACATAGGTATGCCAGAAGAAGACGGCTATAGCCTGATCCGCCAAATGAGAGCATTGCCAACTCAAGAAGGACACATCCCGGCGATCGCCCTCACCGCATATGCGACAGAAAAGGATCGTCAAGCGGCGATCGCCGCTGGTTTTCAAAGACATCTTTCTAAACCCGTTATGCCAGATCAACTCGTTACTGTCGTTGCAGAACTCATGCAAGAAGGCTGAGGGTGAACTACCTACACTTACCCGTTAGGGAAGTGTAGGCTTCCCAATTCATTGGGAATTGCCTCTATCTTCGTGGATTTTTTACGTCCAGAAGACTTTGGTCTTACATCCCCTCCAAGGGCAGAAGCGCTAGTTCCTAACGCCAAAAGTCGCAATCCTTCATTTCTAATATTTATGGCAGCGTTGATGTCTCTATCATGCTGATGCAGGCAGTGTGGACAATCCACAAACCTAACACCCAATGAATCATAACCATTTTGCAGCATTGGGATTGGTAGTAGAGTCTCACTACAAAGTTGAGAAGACGAGAAGAAACGACCTATCTCTTGATAGGTATGACCAAATCTTTCAGCTTTGTATTTGAGCATGGTTTGAACAGGGTAAGAGCATCTCAATCAGGCTTGACACAAGGACTCAGAAGAATCTAATGTATTGTCAATGAAGCAACAGTTGAGAACCCGAATCATATAATTGTTCTCCATAGCGGTGCGTTTCATTTTTTGACGGAGACTACGTTTGTAGGTTTGTTCACGGTTAAGAGCATTCAGAGCAATGCGTCGTAGAAGGGCAAAATTGCGGGGACTGTGGAAAGAACGAATGCGACAGGCATCTTCCGCAAAAGTACAATCAAGTGTCCAATGAGCCTCGTTCTCAATTTAGGGTAAACTCTAACTTTGAGTGCTCTATACATGGCATCGACCTTACCGTGTTTGCATATTCATAGTAACACAAATTCTTAAAGGTGCAGCAACAGAAAAATATTTTGTTCGTCTCGTCGTCGTAGTCTTCCCGGTTTTCGCTGCGCTCAAATTTGGTCACGGGGTCCTACACGTGAAAAATGTTAGCGGACCGTAGGTCCGCTAACATTTTTAGAGAACAATGCGTCAGACTACACTCCTCGCCTCACTCGCAATTCATCTCACACTTCCGCTTCGCGGTAAGATGTGAGCCTTCTTGCTGTTAAAGGTAAAAAGCTTATAAAGCATAAAAATCATATTTTGCGCAATACTGGTACAAGAAGTTTTATACAGAAGACAAGAGTATGGAAATTCTTACGACTGATACCCCCCTTTTAGAGTGGACGGGGGATGCTTTAGCAATTGGATTTTTTGAAGATGCTGTAGAGTTAACTGGTGAACTGGCAACTTTAGATGAAAAGTTGGCTAGTAGTATAAAAGAGCTGATTGCCGAAGAGGAATTTAAAGGCAAGCAAAACAGCAGTGTTGTGACGCGAGTCGGTACCCTTAGCCCAGTTCGTAAAATTATATTGGTAGGCTTAGGGAAACCCGAAGCTCTCAAACTAGAAACCTTGCGGCGAGGTGCAGCCAGCATTGCTCGGTTAGCGAAAAAGCAGAAGTGCAAAACTTTGGGAATTAGCCTACCTATTTGGAACAACGACCCAACACAAACCGCGCAAGCACTTGCAGAAGGAGTTCAGTTAGCACTATACCAGGATAATCGCTTTAAATCTGAACCAGAGGATAAAGGACCACAAGTCGAACGAGTGGATTTACTAGGACTGAGTGGACAAGAAGCAGCAATTAGCCGTGCCAATCAAATTGCCTCTGGTGTATTCTTAGCACGGCAGTTGGTCGCAGCTCCCGCCAACTCTGTAACACCAATTACTATGGCAGACACCGCCACAGCAATTGCTTCCGAACACGGTTTACAAATAGAAATTCTAGAACAGGAAGACTGTGAAAAGTTGGGCATGGGAGCTTTTTTGGGAGTCGCAAAAGCTTCTGACTTGCCACCCAAGTTTATTCATCTAACTTACAAACCAGAAGGGACACCTAAGCGTAAGCTAGCAATTATTGGTAAAGGTTTAACCTTCGACTCTGGTGGACTCAACATCAAAGGAGCTGGTAGTGGTATTGAAACTATGAAAATTGACATGGGTGGAGCTGCGGCTACTTTAGGTGCAGCAAAAGCCATTGGTCAATTAAAACCAGATGTTGAAGTTCACTTTATCTCGGCTGTGACTGAGAATATGATCAGCGGTCATGCTATGCACCCAGGTGACGTTCTGACAGCATCCAATGGCAAAACGATTGAAGTGAATAATACCGATGCGGAAGGACGTTTAACCTTAGCAGATGCTTTGGTATTTGCTGAGAAACTAGGAGTGGATGCAATTATTGATTTAGCCACTCTTACGGGTGCTTGTATCATTGCTTTGGGAGATGACATTGCCGGTTTATTCTCTCCCGATGATGCTTTAGCAGGACAGCTAGAGAAAGCTGCTCAAGCCTCCGGGGAAAAGATTTGGCGACTTCCAATGGAAGAAAAATACTTTGAAGGGTTAAAGTCTGGTATTGCGGATATGAAGAATACAGGACCGCGTCCTGGTGGTTCCATTACTGCTGCATTGTTCCTCAAGCAGTTCGTTAAAGAAACTCCTTGGGCACACCTAGATGTTGCAGGTCCAATTTGGTCAGACAAGGAAAATGGTTACAACGGTCCCGGCGCGACTGGCTTTGGTGTTCGTACCCTGGTCAATTGGGTACTGGGCGATAGTTGATACGGCAACAAGTGTGACAAATTTAATTTGCGTGGATTTTGTCAATACCTCCATAGACTGATATATTCCTATGCAATCACGATAATCATTTGAGAGGGAGGGTGGAGCTTGACTAAATAGCCAAATACTTTACTAAACTTTTTCAGAATTAGTCATCAAGAAAAGTTTGACAGATTTGTAGCTTTCTGATATTTTAGTGACAGTGCTGAAAACCAAAGCCCAAAATTATC
>JAAUSC010000279.1 GCA_012031965.1 Scytonema sp. RU_4_4 | reverse complement strand
CGTAATGAATGGAGTTAAAGCGAGGGGAGAAAGAGGAAAACACAGTACCCAACGTATGAAATTTCACTCATATCCTCAACTTTAACTTTTCGTTACATAGTTAGAAATTTCCCCGCTGACTTACTTATCAGGTTTGTCAAAAGTGGCTCAGTGAGCGCATTGGTTACTCTCTTTGCGATCAAGATATTCAGCAATATCAGCGTATTGTCACGGTACTGAAAGAAATAATTGAGCTAATGCTAGCAATTGATGCAGCAATACAGCATAGCCAATTCAAAAACCGGAAAATCTTTGAAAAATTACAAGTTATCATCGCAGAGCAGCTAGGTATTGAGCCTAACCAAGTCAGCCTAGCATCAAATTTTGCTAATCACTTAGGAGCAGATTCCTTGGATATGTTGGAACTATTCATGGTTCTGGAGAAAGCTTTTGACATTCCAATTAATGATGAAGTTGCTAAGAATATTTTGACAGTACAAAAGCTGGTAAATTATATTAATCAATGTCATTTGCGATAAATCGTTAGGCAAAAGTAATAGAAGAATAACCATTTCGGCGTAACAAATTTAAGGCGATAAGCCGGAGGCTTGACGCAGAGCGTATCGCCATATTTTATTACGCTTAAGTCCCTAAGCCATTTGTCGAGCCATCAACTGGGCAAACAACCCCTCAGCAGCAGCCAACTCCTCAAAACTGCTAATTAAGAAAATTCTAGGACTTACGCACTGTACAGATTAAGCATCATGTGTATGAACGCACATTCAATGGTTTGCGACCACAACTTGTAGGTGGGCAGTGCCCTAAACTTATGTCGATCTCATCAGGTTTTACTCAGCACTGCCCACCCTACAGTCGAAAAATGGAACTCATATTTGAGGACTTTTGTCAATGCGTAAGTCCTAAATTCTTATTCAGGTCGCAAAAATTTTTCTAGCTTCAACGCTAGCTTTTTGCCATACAAATCACCAAACCAATTTAACAGATGCACTTCTACAAATGTATACTTACTATTGACAGTTGGGCAATTGCCTATATTCATCACGCCCAAGCAGGAGGTAAGGGGAATAGCATCTGATGTCTCATCTACGTCAAAAACGCGGACAGCGTAAACACCTTGGCGGGGCAAAAATTTTTCTTTTGGTAGTTGCAGGTTGACGGACCAAAAACCAGTAGTTCTGTCAAGTAGTTGACTTTCAACCACTTTTCCAATAATAGTGTAGGGTCGTCCTAGCAGTTGATTTGCCCGTTGAATGTCGCCACTTTCCAGATTTTGGCGAATCAGTGAACTACTGATGCGTTCGCCTGTACTGTCTGTGGGAGAATCTCCTGCACAAGTTTGCAGGGGAACGATGGTGACGGGGATGTCATACTTAGCAGCGAGAAATTGTAAATCATTGGCAGTACCACTGCGCTTTCTGCCAAAACGGAAATCTTGACCGACGCTAATTTGCCGACATTGCAGTTGTTGTACCAGAATCTTTTTTACGAACTCTTCAGGAGTCAAAGCAGCCAATTCTCTGTTAAAGGGGAGTAGTACGATTTGTTCTACTCCAAGCGATTGCAACTGCTGGATTTTTTCATCCAACGGTGTTAACAAAGTATGCGTTTGTCCTGTAAAAAACTCTTGTGGATGAGGATGAAAGGTGATAACAGTAGGGTAAACATGTTCTTTTGCAAAGGTGGAGGGTGAGACGCGCTCAAGAAGGGAGACACGGGAGAGAGGAGAACTTTCTTGTCCTGCTTTTCTTCTATTTTCTGTCTCCTGAACGCCAGTTTGATCAACCGAGGGTACCCTCCGCAGTCGCCACAACGGGGGGAACCCCCGCAAGGCGCTGCTCTCCGCACGCAACTGGCTCCTCGTGTTTGCTGACTCCTGTCTCCTGACTTGATTCAAAATAGGTTGAATGACTCGTTGATGTCCACGATGCAAACCATCAAACTTTCCGAGAGCAACAGCGGTTGGGAGTAAAGTCTCAGAAGTAGAGTAAGTCACCCTGACGCTATTGGTGCAATTTGCTATTTTTTCCATCACGACACAGTATTTCTTAAATGAAAGCACTGCTGCTTGATACAATGACTATCAGCAGTTGCAACTACCTTGTTTTTCTTGAATAGACATTTCCAGAAATCAAATTTTAGGTCAAGCAGTACAGGGCTTTGAGATTCATTTTCGCAGATATCTAATTGTAGGGCAGGTTCTGGCAGAAACTTTAGCTTTTAACAGCTTTTAACATACTCAGGACTTACGCAAAGAAACCCGGTTTCTACCAAAAAGCGTCTGTTTTGCAACTAAATACGAACGAAGAAACCGGGTTTCTCGCAGATGGTGCGTAAGTCCTCATACTATAACTGCCGAAGCCACCCTTATATCAATTGAGTCTTGCACTCAGACTCAATGACTGCGGCTAGATGCTGAAGAACGCTACGCACTAACCAATTGCTTCTGCTTCACAGTATTGACAAGTTCCTGAATAGAAACTTGCAGTCTCTCCTCAATCTCACTGTCTAATTGAATATGCCCATGCTCATCAAATTGGATTTGTGAGCTAACGACGTAAACTCCTCTAAGAATGTGAGTGGCTCCCATTGCTGAGAACAAAGGCTTCATCGCATAGTCAATTGAGAGCAAATGGTTGATTGACCCACCTGTTACAATTGGTAGGATGGTTTTTCCGGCAAAGGCATACTGTGGCATCAAGTCTAGCAATGCTTTCAGCGCTCCTGTGTAGGAGGAGTTGTAGACAGGTGTGGAAATAATAACCGCCCTAGCTTGCTTGATGAGAAGCTGTAGTTCCTTCAACTTTGGACTCTCAAAATTGCCGTAGATCAGATCCTCTGCTGGTAGGTCGCGCACTGTAATAGATCCTGTTTCCAAGCCATGTTTGGCAATTAGCTCTTCGGTATATTTCAATATTGCACAAGAGCGAGAAGACTGGAATGCGCTGCCGTAAATGGTAATAATTTCATGCATGGTTGCAATCTATGATGGATGATGTTAGGGGATAAGAAACTTAGATTTACTTAACTTCTAGCGAGTGAGAGAGCTAAGTCGTTTTCGCTAAGATACTCTGATCGCTCTTGAGACTTGATCACGTACGTTAAGTATTCATACTGTGATGGCAAGGTAGCATTTAGGTGATGAACTCTTTGCTTAATGGCATTAAATGCAACGATGGCGTCTTGTTCGTCAATATGATCCAGAGCAGGTAGACTGTTTAGAGGCACGTGATTGAGTCCAAGCAACATGACAGAATAAGAGTAAGACTCGAAGCCATGATAATTCGGATTGATGTTCTTGCTGTTTGGCAATCGAGTTTTCCACAATCGTAGCCTTTCACTCAGTTCTTCGGGAACCTTGACTTCGTGCTTCGTCGCCTTCCAAAACGGCGTGTCCACTCTGTCACTAGCACAGTAATGGAGTGTCAAGAAGTCGCGAACACCATCTATGCACTCAGCGATAGTTTTGTTGTAGCTTTTAATCAATTCCTCATTAAAGGTTTTGTCTGGGAAGTGGTTGATCAACTCTTCAATACCGTGTTGGATAAAGAATATGCCAGTAGACTCCAATGGTTCTACAAATCCACTGGATAGACCAATCGCTACACAGTTCTTCGCCCATGAGTTGCGGTTTCGTCCCACCCGAATCTTGATGTGCAATGCTTTGCAATTCTTCGCAGTAGGTCCTAAGTGCTGGCGAAATTCCTGTTCTGCTTTTTCTTCCGAGAGAAACTCACTGCAGTAAACATACCCCGTACCAATTCTGCCGTATAAAGGTATATTCCAAACCCAACCAGACGAGAGCGCGGTGGCTGTTGTATAAGGATTGATGCCATTCTTCTTGATGTCGGTTGGTACTTGCATCGCGATCGCTCTGTCGCATAGCAGGGACTCGGAGAAAGAAATGAATGGTTCATTCAAAGCTTTGTTAATCAGCAGACCACGGAAACCTGTACAGTCTATAAACAGGTCGCCACTGATATTGCCATGTTCTTTGGTAATGATGCTATCGATACTGCCATTCTCTGCTAATTTGACGTCTATCACGTCATCAACAGTCTGCTTTACACCTCTTTGCTTCGCATAGTCTTTCAAGAATCTTGCCAGCAAATTGGCATCAAAGTGATAGGCGTAGGGGATTTGAACCTTGTGGTTTATCATTACACTTTTCTTTGGCATAGACTCACGGGAGAATAAGTCTTGAACATTATCGTCAAAAACTGTGCCATCAAAATATCTGGGAGACCGCTTATTGTCGCACAGCCAGGGGATAAGGAAGCAGGCATAATCGAATGGCTCTTCGCCGCGCTTCATTTTCAGCCACCATTCTGCGATATCGAAACCTTCTACTGTTTCATATCTTTGGAAAGGATGGTAGAAGTGTTGTCCTTGTGCGTTCCAGTTGACGAACTTAATCGCTGTCTTATAAGTGGCATTGCATTTTGGCATCCATTCATGTTCTTGTAAGCCGAGAAAATCGAAGAATAGCTTGATGGTACTAAAAGTTGCCTCACCAACTCCAATTGTTGTGATGTTAGAAGATTCAACCAGGGAAATCTGAATATTTTTGTCCAAAGCTTTGCTCAAATACGCTGCAGTCATCCAACCTGCAGAACCACCACCAACAATTACGATGTTCTTGATTTGCTGTGACATACTGAAATTTCTCCTAATGGTTGTTGTGAGATATTGATTGTGAACTTAAGAAAACGTTGAACAGAGCAAGCAGGATAACTCCGAGCGAAGCTCTTGAGCCTCCATTTCTACTTGTTCAGAGTGAAAAACTTATCGGGTTGTGTTGAAAAACTGTTTGAAGACAAAAGCTTTTGGAAAAAGGGATCTGGTTATGCGGCAATTGGGTTTTTGCAGGTTTCGCCCCTGTACGTATCACTTAGCTCTTGTCTATAAAAAGTAGTCAAATGATAAATCCCAGAACTCGGTTCAGTCATCAAAATTATGTGTAGGAGCAAAGCATAGAAGCCTTTTTGCATTAGTTTTTTTGGTTCGTTCACTTTGCTCCTCGAAGGTAAAAAGCCACACCTACTATTACGGAAGTGTTCTAGACTTTCACTGCTTCGATAACATCTATGGAAGCCTGGGTAAAGACAACTTTGTTCACCATAAAGCCAGCGGCTGCTAAAAGCTCTCGATATTCAGTTTCTGTGCGCTCACAACCATTGCCCATCAAAAGCATATGCAGATCGAGCCATTTACTTAAGGATGGCTTGTTTGCAGGTGAAATCACCGCCTCAAAGACTATGAGCTTACCATTTTCTGCCATCGCCTTGTGGCAGTTCTTGAGAATGGTTAGAGCGTTCTCATTATCCGAGGTGTGGAGAACGTGCTTCAGCACATAGGCATCACCCCCACTTGGCACCGACTCAAGGAAGTTTCCTGCTACAATTTCACAGCGTTCTGCAATTCCTTTTGTTTCGATAAAATGTCTTGCTCCTTGAGCAACGGGTGGTTGGTCAAAGAGGATGCCCTTCATTGTTGGGTTCATTTTGAGGATTTCGGTAATGAGAGCACCGTATCCACCGCCAACATCAACAATTTTGCTGAATGGCGAAAAGTCATAGCTAGTGAGCATGACAGGGATAATTGATGAGGTCAAAGCGTTTACCGCTTCGGAGAGGGTTTGCATTATTTCTTCCGGGTTCTGCGCCATCATAAACGGTAAGGGTTTCTTCCCGAAGGGTTTCCCCCCGAAGGGGTTCCCCCCAAAAGGTTTCCCCCCAAAGGGTTTTCCCCCGAAGGGTTTATCCCCAAAGGGTTTCCCTCCAAAGGGTTTATCCCCGAAGATATTTTCAAACGCATTTTTTCCTGTTTTAACGCTATCAAGCAAGTTTCCGCATATTTGCCACAACAACGGCTCACCAAGAGATATCGCAAAAGGACGCATTGAACCCGGAATATCACTTTGGAGACATTTTGCAAGAGGCGTTAGCTCAAATCGTCGGTTTTCACCTTCAGCAAATATTCCTATGGAAGACAAAGCACGTAGCACCCTATACAGAGCTTGGGCATCAACATCAGTTAATTTTGCGAGTTCATCACTGCTTTTTGCACCATCTTTGAGTAAGTCAGCAATGCCTAGCTTGGCTGCTACGTAAATTGTTTGTGCTACAAACGTACCATTGCTCATGTGCAACAGTATTTCGGACAGGTTCATTTGGTTGGTTTGGTTGATAGCTTCTGTTGTAAACATGATGATTTCCAAGGAATAAGGGTTGACAAACAAAATGTTTTAACTAAAGGTGACCGGATTCGAGTTCAACAGACTAAGTACAGCCTGTTCTAAGTCAGCTTTGCATATGGGAACTTGAGTCACGAGATAAATGAAATTGTGCAATCTACCTCACTTTTAGGAACAAAACTTACAAAGCCAAGCTGACAGGGTATTGGTCATACTCGAGTTTCCCGCTATCTAGTTTCACGATTCGGTCTGCTAAGTGGAAGTAATGGTCGTCGTGGCTGATAACTAAAATGGTTTTGCCACGCTGCTTCAACTCTGGTACTAATTGGGTGTAAAAAATTTGCTTAAACATTGGGTCTTGGTCAGATGCCCACTCGTCGAATATGTAAATAGGGCGGTCTTCCAAATAAGCAGTCAAGAGTGCGAGGCGTTTGCGTTGACCTTGTGAAAGTGCGGTGCTGGAGAAAGATCCATTTTTCACTTGCACTTTTTTGTCTAGTTGGAGTTGTTTCAAGTAGTGTTGAGTTCGTTTATCTATTCGTTCTCCTTCAAATCCTAAAAGACGGTCAAACAAGTAAAAATCTGAAAACACGACTGAGAAATGCTGGCGATACCACTCTCGGTTGACGTCACTAACGCTTTCTCCACCTAACCGAATTATTCCACTTTCAGGGATGTAAAGTCCGGCTATTAACTTCACCAGCGTAGACTTTCCACTACCGTTCCCACCGACAATAAAGACTAATTCTCCGGGAGCAAATATCAAATCGATAGGTCCGAGAATAAATTGACTTGCTTCTCCTTCTCGTTGATAAGCGTGAGTCACCCCCATCAACTCTAGTTTTTGGTGTTGAGGTTTTAAGTGTGATGATAGAGAAATGTCAGGTTCATTCGTTTGAGTGACCAGCGATAATCCCAAAGACTCAATCTTGTTTAAAGCAACATTGGCTTTCATGAATTCGGGTAACATCGCTGAAATCATTTGCAGTGGCATAAGCATGAAGATCATTGTCAGAACAAAGCCTGAAATCACGCTTGTTGATATGTCACTTAGCAAAGGTAAAACAAAGAGCAACAGTCCTATCGGAACAAATAGCATGAGCAGTGCTGAACCCCCAACAGCCGCAAATATCGTCATTGCTGCCACTTGGTAGCGTCGGGAAGCCGCAGCCGTAGCTTGTACGTCTTCGCGGAGAAATGCTTGACGGCGCTGGTGGTGTAGCTTA
>JAAUSC010000278.1 GCA_012031965.1 Scytonema sp. RU_4_4 | reverse complement strand
GTGCAGAAGAAATAGCCTTGATGACAGGATGTCATTTCACGACTGCTAGGCAATGGATGAATAATTTGCCAAAAGTGTTGCCAACACCACTTTATAAACATCAAGCTCAGCATCTCGTGCGCAAGCTCATAAAAGTACAAGTTTTGGCAAGTGTTATCTTCATTGGGCAAACATCAAATGCCTAATACCATGCCCCTACCATCGCCCTTTGTGGTCTATGCAAATGAGAAGCGCTGTAATATAAGACAGTTTCTGCGCCGCTATTTTATGAGCAATGCCCACCCTACGATTTGTGGTCCCTAGAAACACAGATGTTGTTTAAATCATTAATCGCACTTGTGAACCCTGCTGAGTTTTATTCACTTCAATTCGGGCTTGAAAGGCTTCTTTGAGGTGAGGCATATGAGTCACTGTAAGAATGCAGGCAAAATCAGAAGCAATTGCATTAATCGCTGCGATAAGGCGATCGCATCCTTCTGCATCTTGTGTCCCGAATCCTTCATCGACAATCAACAATTGCAACGCTGCTCCCGCCCGCTGTGCTAATAATTTCGCTAAGGCTAAACGGATTGCAAAGTTAATTCTAAACGCTTCTCCACCAGAATAAGTCTCATAAGCCCGTGTCCCCCTAGCGTCTGCAATCAAAATGTCCAATGTGTCTATTAGCTTGGCATTTTTCTTGCTTGCCTTACCACTCTTTCCTGCTCTTTGTGTCACAAATTGAACGTGTAATTGATTCGCGCTCAATCGCGAAAGTAGCTGATTTGTCTCTGCTTCTAATTGAGGCAAGACATTCTCAATCATCAATGCTTGGATACCATTTTTACCAAAAGCTTGTGATAATTCCTGATAAATACGATGTTGTCGCCTGACTTCTTGGAGTTGCTCCTGTTGTTGCTCGTACTGAAGTTGTAATGTTTCCAGTTGGTGAGCTTGCTGCTGTAAGCGTCCTAACTGAGCAATTTGTTCATCGAGTTGTCGTCTGCGTGATGCTATCTGCTGCTCTAAGACTTGAATTTGAGCAGATGGGTTTGCTGATTCTTCTAATTGTTGGACGATGCTTTCAATTTGAGCAGCAAGTCTTTGTCGTTCTGTTAATCTTGCTTGCAAAGAAACCTCTAACTCCTGTAACCTTGTTTTAAGCTGGGGATACTGTTGCTGTGTCCCGACAAGTTGTTGATAGCGTAATTGCCAAGCTTGAGCTTTGCGTACATCCATGCGAAGGCTGTTATGTTGTTCTGACACGTAACCAATTTCGGCAATGTGGCGCTCAAGGGCGGCGATTTGTTTGCCACATTCAGATTCTGTTGCTTCTTGCTGGATTCTGGTTTGTAATTGGGCAATTTGTGCCTCAATTTCTGGTTTTCGTGCTTTTAACTGCGCTTGACGCTTTACTGCGTCTTTCATCTGGCTAAGCCTAATCTCTGCCCACCGCCAACGCTCGACCTCGTTACGAGCTAGAGCGTGGTCTTGTTCACTATAGTTGAGTTGTTGTAAATATTGTTCTAATTGCTGGAGTTCGGCTTGTGTGTCATGAGCGTAGTCACTCATTTGCAGCGATCGCTCTAAGTGCTGCTTTTGGGCAACAATCTGTTGTAGCTGTTGCTCAATATCACTTGTCACTTCCAACTGTGCTGCCAATTGCCCTCTTTGTTCACGTAAGGTATCATAGGGAGACAATTCTTGGGATATTTCTCGATATTCTTGCCTGAGAACCTGAATTTCTCTGTCTGAAACAGCCATTCGTTCTCGGACTATCCACAATTCATCCTCTGCATCTTTGTACTCTACTTTGGTTTTGTCTACCACACGCTTCCAGTGATGTTCATCCAAAGGACGCTCGCACAAAGGACAAATAGCATTAGGGTTCTGGAGCATTTGCAGTTTTTGCTGTAGTTCTGCCAGAAGTTTTTCAAAGTCCCTTTGATGAGCTTGTAAGCGTTCAATGAGGTGACGCCTTTCCTGTCCTTTTTCTTGAACTCGTTGCAGATAAACTCGCTTTTTCTCCAGTTCCGAAATCTGTATCGCCACTTCTATCACAGCTTGTTGCAGTTGCGGTTGGCGTCTGTGCTGACGTTGGAGTTGGTTCTCTGTTGCTTGGAGTTGTTCAAATCGAGCTACCAAACCAGCATGTGCATGATTCAGTTGGCTTTGCAATGTGACTCGTTGTTGCAAAAGGGGAGCAACCTGTAGTTGCAACTGATCCATTTGAGCAAGACGGTTACGTGCAGTCGCCAGCTGTGCTAAAGCTGTTTCGACTTCATCTGACTTACTCAGAGTTTGCTGAAGTTCTTGCTCTTGTTGCTCTAAAGCCGCCAGTTGTGCTTCAGCGTGTTGTAATTGGCGTTCGATTTCGTTAATTTGTTTAGTCAGCTGCTGTTGCTTTTGTTGCCGTATTTGTTGAGCGCGAGTGTATTCTTCAAATTGAGCGCCCATCGCTTCTTCTTGAGATTGCAGAATTTGGTATTGGTTGTACCCAGCTTTAATTTCAGCTTCTTGACTTAAGAGTTCTTCTAAATCTGATAGCTGATTGTCAATTGCTGAGCGCTCTTGTTGTAGGCGATCGCAGTCTTGGGTAAGATTTTGATATTGCTGCCTAACAAAGTTCAGTTGTTGCTCCCAGTTTTGCCGCTGGTGCTGGACAACTTGCAAACTTTGTAATTGAATAGTCTCAAAGGCTTGTACTTGTTGCAGTTGATTGATTTCGGCTTCTAAGTCGGCTTGTTGTTGAGCAGTTGCTTCACGCTGTTGCAGTTGAGATTTCAGCGAATCCAAACAACGCTCTAATTCTTCTGCCCTAGCTTTCAACTGACGTGAGAGCTCTTTTGCTCGTTCTTCTAATTCATCATACTGATTAAGCTTTAATAACTCTGCTAATATTTCCTTACGCTCACTAGGTCGCTTCAGCATAAACTCATCAGCACGACCTTGGCGCAGGTATGCTGAGTTGATAAAAGTTTCGTAATCTAGCTTAATATGTTCTAAAATTAAATCTTGCGTTGCCCTTATGCCTTTGCCAGTCAGTGCGCGAAACCCAGTAGGTGTTTGTATTTGAAATTCCAGAGCACCGCTCCCACTGCGTACTCGGGTGCGAATCACTTTATATGTTTGCTCGTTGGCTTCAAAGATGAAATCAACTCTAACTTCTTTTGCACCTGTATGGATAACATCATCTTCCGAAGAGGCTCTGCTTTCACCCCAAATTGCCCAGGTAATAGCTTCGAGTAGGGAAGATTTTCCAGCGCCATTAGAACCACAAATACAAGCCGTATGTAACCCACGAAAATCTAAAGTTGTGTCACAGTAACTGAGGAAGTTTTTGAGGGTCAGTTGGATTGGAATCATTGAAGATTAGGCACCACACCTTTTTTAAGAAATAACAGTACAAATGCTCTTTTTGCTAGTTTAGCTGGGGAAATATCATGTTTCTAGTCTTTAACACCTCAAATTTACGAATGTTAACAATATAATGAGCAAATTTTTCTTATTAGGCAAACTTCTTTTACTGTCTTCCTAGAAAATTTTAATCTTTCGTCAGGTTCTTTCCTCTTGCTCTCTCATAAACATCAAGTTTGTTTGACTTTTGAAAGGCTTTGTCTTATGAGACAAAAAAGAGGACATGGAGACAGGGGAAATTAAACATCAAGAATCAAAAGTCATAACCCAAGTTGCGGGTTATTCAATTGTGAGTGAAAAGTCAGCTGTCTATTCATGCGATACGCGTAGCGTCAAGCCTCCAGCTTATCGCCCATGACCCGTTGACGGTTAGGCGTTGCGCAACCCTCACTTCAACCCAACCAAAAGTATAAGTGGTGAACTACCCCTGAGTATAGGCGGACGGGGCTTCTGTACTCATCGGCGGATGACTCATTTCGTGTCTCCTACCTTTTTGACTAGTACAAGAAAGCAGAAGGCAACTGATCAAAAGATAGAAAGCAACACAAAAATAAAATTAGTATAAAAATTTTACTTATTTTCATCTTTTTGCTATGAAGTTCGCAATTTTACCCATACCAGTTGAAAACTATCTCAATATATACTTAGGAGGAAAAACTTTTCTTATAACTCCTGTCATAAGTAATTTCGTTGAGTTTGTAGCCAAAACAAACAGTAGCTGATTTTATTTCGATTATCGTAAAAATCACCATGTTGTTGCTCAATCTGTCATCGTGTATCTACTCGTTCAAAGAAAATATATTTATTATTGTCAATAAATGTAGAAACATTTATTGTTTTTGTAAAAAAAATACAATAAAGTCTTGAGCTTAGTTTGTGTGCTGTTCCTTGCTATTTTTTCAAATTTTCCATACTCCCGATTAACACAGGTGAATTATCTGTGTTAATCTGTGTGCATCTGCGGTTTTAAATTCTAAATACAGGTTTTTGCAAAAATTCTATTTTATGAACCAACTATGTTTGATAATTTTCAACCAACATATATTGTTGCCATAACTGCGGTTATTTCTAGTATGGTGCTTCTCGGTTATTTTTCCTGGAAAACTTTGATAATCTCAAATGTTTTTCAACAAGGAATCAATCTTTATCAGCAAGAAGATTACGAAGGTGCAGAAGCAGCTTTTCGTCAAGTTATTTCCCTGAATTCTACGAATGATGTGGTTCACTTACTGCTAGGAGATACTTTGATACAGCAAGGTAAACTAGAAGAAGCAATCCAGCAGTTTCAAGAAGTGATTCACCGCGCTCCTAAAAAAGTTGATGCTTATTTGCGTCTGTCAAATGTTTTTATGCGACAAGAAAAGAAAGAAGAAGCAATAGCAACTCTCCAAAAAGCCAGAGATTTATGTCAAGCACAGCGTCAATCTCAAAAAGCAGAACAAATTAATCGTATTCTTCAGAAAATGAATAAAAATAATTCGTAACTCATGGCTGAACAAAAGGGCAAAGTCTACCTCGTGGGTGCTGGACCTGGAGATATAGAATACTTAACGCTCAAGGCTTACAGGCTGTTATCAAGTGCTGAAGTTTTGGTTTATGATGCTCTGGTAGATGCTGAGTTATTGCAATGCGTACCGCCTGATTGCTTGAAGCTGAATGTGGGGAAGCGCGGTGGTCAACCGAGTACACCCCAAGCTGAAATTAATGAGTTACTGGTAAAGTATTGCCAGCAGAGAAAGCAAGTTATTCGCCTCAAGTCTGGTGATCCATTTATTTTTGGTCGCTGTACTTCTGAAATTGAGGCGTTGAAAGCAGCTGGTTGTGAGTTTGAAGTTGTCCCTGGAATTTCTTCGGCTTTAGCTGCGCCGTTACTGGCGGGAATTCCCCTAACAGATTCAGTCATGAGTCGGTGCTTTGCAGTGTTTACTGCTCATGAGCCAGATGCTTTGGATTGGGAGGCGCTGTCACGGTTAGAGACATTAGTTATTTTAATGGGAGGACAGCATTTAGCTGAGATTTTACATCGGCTCATGCGACAAGGGCGATCTGCGCTAGCTCTTTGGGAGCCGCTCCGCGAACGGCGCAGTCCTGAGTGCAAAGCACACGCTCCGCAAACGCTATCGCCCTTAACTCCCATTGCTATTATCAGATGGGCTGGAACACCTCAACAACAAATCTGGACAGGCACTTTAGAAAATATACTTGAGCAAACATCAGGCGCGTCGTTGTCGCCGGCGGTTATTGTGATTGGTGAAGTTGTGGGGCTACGTAGTTATTTGCAACCTGAGAAAATATCATTAGATGATTTTCCTATAGTTGACACTTTGCATCTCCAAACCATGCATACTAACCTCCCCCTTTCCGCTTCCTCTTCACATCCCCTGACTGGTCAAACAATTGTAGTGACACGAGCCGCTGGACAATCAAGCCAGTTTACCCAAGTCCTGACTTCATTTGGGGCAAATGTCATAGAAATGCCAACATTGGAAATTGGTCCGCCTTCAAGTTGGGAAGGGTTGGATAGTGCGATCGCCCACATATCCGACTTCCAGTGGTTAATTCTCACTTCCAGCAATGGTGTAGATTATTTTTTTGAACGGCTGTTCGCACAGGGTAAAGATGCTCGTAGTTTAGCTAGAATCAAAATTGCCGTTGTTGGTGAGAAAACGGCTCAACGTCTCAATCAACACTGTCTACAAGCAGACTTTATTCCTCCCAACTTTGTTGCAGATTCCTTAGTAGAAAATTTTCCTGAAGAACTCACAGGTAAAAAAGTTTTATTTCCGAGAGTAGAAAGCGGTGGACGCGAAATTTTAGTCCAACAATTCACTGCAAAAGGAGCAGAAGTGATAGAAGTGGCGGCTTATCAATCTTGCTGTCCTAAAAGTGTACCTCCCTCAGCAGAGTTAGCCCTTCAAAGCGGAACTGTAGATGTTATTACCTTTGCGAGTTCCAAAACTGTGCAATTTTTCTATCAACTAGCACAAAAGATATTCTCTGAAGACTCTCAGGATAATCAATCTTTGGTGACTGATGCATTAGAGGGAGTTTGTATTACTTCCATTGGTCCCCAAACTTCTAAAACTTGTCGTTCTATATTTGGACGCGTGGATGTAGAGGCTGAGGAACATACCTTAGATGGATTGACTCAAGCACTGATAAAATGGGCAACAAATTCATAATTAGACATAATAAGACATTTTAACCTTTGAACTTGCCTCGTTCGGAGGAGCGCGGTGTAGACTTCAAAATGTATGAGGTCAAGCTCCCTAAAAGAGTGACGAAAACTAGCTTCAAAGCCGTTGAGTCTTAAAAGCGCCACAGCTTCCTCCAGTTTTCTATGGAAATCAACAAATCAACTAGTGATAGCGATTATAAATTTTTTAAAAATGACCTTCTTGACAATATCGACAAGACTTTCAACAGTGAGTTCAATTATTTTTCTCCTGCATGGAATGAAATTTTAACAAAAGAACTCAGGAGTCAGGAGCCAGAAGTCAGAATGAATTCTGTGCGACGCTCGGTTGTACGCTCCGGGGGCGCAAGCCCGTATGGGGTTTAAATCCCCACCGTCTACACGGGAGCCAGTACTTGATGAGTGTTTCCCTCACTTGGTATCTGGCGTTGTCTACAATCGGTTGGGGTCTAAATCCCCAACAGAAGTGATTCTGACTCCTGAATTCTGAATTCTGACTTCTTTTTAAAAAGTATTGAGATTCATAATTTATTAGATGTTGGTTGTGGTACCAGAAATTTTCTGAGAATTTAAAGTCTAAAATCTCTGGTAAGTTAATTGGTGTTCATGGCAGCAGTTATGCTTTAGAAAAAGCAAAAGAGAAAGGATTTGATGAGATTCAGCGTTATGGCTAATACCAATTCTCCATGATAGCTTGCGTGGCGTAGCCATAGATGCACTTAATGTTTATTAAACGATTAGCAACAAGACGCCTTCGCGTAGCGTGCGCCTGCTGCGCATAGCACGCGCCCGAGTGAAAGAGTAAGTATTAAGTGCAAGTTTACTCCAGAATTGGTAT
>JAAUSC010000074.1 GCA_012031965.1 Scytonema sp. RU_4_4 | reverse complement strand
GTCGAGCAGTGGCTCGTCTTGGGGAGCCACTGCGTTGGCGATCGCTTTGGCTTTTGATCCACTGATTTAACATAGGTATTAAACTTGAGAAAAGAAAACTTCAGATGATCACTGAAGCATTTTGCCACAAGACAATCTAGATAAATTGAAAAATTGCTCCTTAAAAGCAAGCCATGCAAAACCTCAGTACATCACAGAAAACAGGGCTAAGTTTAGAACTTTTTCATGTTCAAAGTAACACCTCGTTTGAGTTGTCACCAAATTTACCTGTCATTCGGATTGGTAAGCCAAACGAGCAAATTGCACCGGACATCAATGTTTTAGCTTTGCCAAATGCCGATATCGTTTCTCGGCTTCATGCAGAGATTCAGGTAGAAGAAAACACTTACTACATCATTGATTTGGGAAGCTCCAACGGAACATTTCTTAATAGTCTAAAGCTAGAGCCAAAAAAGCGCTATCCCCTTAATTTAGGAGATAAAATTGACTTAGGTCAGAAAGAGAACGTAACTTTTATTTTTCAATATAAACAAAATTTTGTTTATACCTCTGATTCGACACTGACTCATCCAGCTAAAGTCCTTCAACCTCAGATTGTTGAGAATAAGCAACAACTCCAAGTGGATCGTCCTAGTAAACTGGTTGGCTTAGTACTGATGATTGTGGGGATTTTAATAATATCTGCAAATACTCGAATTGGTTTTTTCATACATATCCCGGGTGTGCTGTTATGTATTGCAGGGGTTGTCGTCTTAAGCCAACGGCAATTCAATCGTAAGATTGGGTGGGTTTTGATAGGGCTAGGAGTAGCAGTTATGCTCTTTACTGGCAATATTTTTGCATCAGTGAATCTTTTCGCTATTCTAGCATCATCTGCTTTATTATTTGCTGGATATCAACTCTTTAATACGGGTAAAGTTTTGAATTATGGTTTGCACTCTGTTAGAAAATTGTTGAAGAGATAGTTATTAAATAGCTCAATGATTGTTCAACAGCACCTTTGCGGCAAGGGCAAGAAAGTATAATCGTAACTGTTCACTAAACCATATTGAAATAGGTAAAACCCAAAATTATGCTAAATTTGAAGCATTCAGAGTTACGCGCTTGGTTATGGTTTCTCAACCCCTAGCAACAACCCCATCAGAAGTTATTTACCCTGAAAGCGACGGCAAGCCAATGGCAGATAATACCAAGCAGTTTCGCTGGATTGTGGTGATTCAGCAAAATCTCGATTGGCTGTACGCTAATGATTCAAATGTATTTGTCGCTGGGGACTTGTTATGGTATCCGGTAAAAGGTCGCAATACTATTGTCACAGCACCAGACGTAATGGTGTCATTTGGCAGACCAAAAGGAGATCGTGGTTCGTATAGACAATGGGAGGAAGACAACATTCCACCCCAAGTTGTCTTTGAAATCCTCTCCCCCAGTAATACTTTTACAGAGATGGACAAAAAGCTGCTGTTTTACGATCGCTACGGAGTTCAGGAGTATTACATATACGATCCAGACAAGAATACTTTAAGAGGTTGGTTGAGAACAGATGATGGACTAGATGTGATTGGAGAAATAGCCAATTGGGTAAGTCCTTGGCTGAGTATCCGGTTTGACTCATCCGGCGAGGAGTTACAGATTTATCGTCCCGACGGTAGCAAGTTTTTCTCTTATGCTGAGCTAAATGAGCAGCTAGAACAGGAAAAGCAACGCGCTGAACAAGCACAACAAGAATTAGAGAAGGAACGCCAGCGAGCGCAAAACTTAGAGGATGTGTTACAAAAGTATCGCGATCGCTTTGGTGATGTGTTTGAGTGATTTATTTGAGTGATTTAACTGACTGATTTAACAGTTTTGCAGTTGAGCTAACAATACCACAATTTCATCCATAGCCTGCCGCACAACCTTTGCAGGCTGTTCGCTTTGATTTACCATAATACTGAAAACAACAGGACCGTATCTAGGCGCATTGACATATCCTGCCAAGGAAACAACACCGCTCATCGTGCCAGTTTTTGCTTGTACAATGCCTTCCGCAGGTGTGTTTTGAAAGCGATTTTTTAGAGTACCAGTTCTGCCTGCTACAGGTAAAGATGCTCGATAAACCAATGCTGCTGGTGACTTTGCCATCGCCTGTAAAGTTTGTACTAAAGCCTCTGGACTCACTAAGTTTTTACGAGATAAACCCGAACCATCTACCAAAGAGTAACCTGCTGGATCGACTCCCATTTGAGTTAGTGTTGTCTTCATAACTTCCAAACCAACATCAGCAGAAGTTTGATTCTCTACAGGTATTTTTTTAATAGCTAATGCTCTCAACAATGACTCAGCAAAAAGATTATTACTATTAATATTTGTTTGTGCAACAAGTTCTGAGAGTGCAGGAGATTCCACGTAAGCTAATTCTTCTTCATTCTTGGTCTGAATTGATGATAAAAACATCCGTACAATAGGAATTTTCTCTGCTATCAAAGTCGTACGAAAACGACGCAAGAAATATTCAGCAGGAGAAATAACAGGTAAACTCACTAACGCAGGCTCAGAATTGAGCGCTAATTGTCCTTGAATGCGCAAAATTTGCCCTTTGAAATCGCGAGTTACATTGATAGATGTTGGTTGATTTTCCGTTGTTGTTACCGATTGATTAATAACTTGCCATTGTCTATCCTCACTAATATCAGTCCAGATAACTTTGAGAGGTTGACCTACAATTTGCGGCAGAAGTCTTATATTAAAAACATTTTGATTCAAAATTAGGCCGTTGATAGGTGCGCCATAGTCTGACTGTATATCCTCCCATTGCCAAGAGGGGTGAACAATATCTCCTCGAATGTAAGTATCATCAGCAATCAACTGATTGACTATCTGAATACCCTTCTGTTTCAACTGCTTTGCCAAAATTGCCAATTGTGCATCACCTAAACTGGGATCTCCTCTACCCACAACATATAAAACACCCTTACCACCGCCATACACAGAGGTGCGAATACGAAAATTTGTCCCTAGTTGCTGTAGTGCAACGGCTGTTGTCAGGAGTTTAGTCGTAGAAGCTGGGGTAAAGTATTTTTGGGCATCCCGACTATAAAGAGTTTGGGTAGAAGACAGAGGTTGTACTAAAATACCCCAACGGACTCGACTGAATAAAGGACGATTGATCACAGCATCTACAGATGCTCCTAGTTGAGCAGGACAAATTGGTTTTGTAGTCGCTTCTGTTGGTACAATTTGTGTCTGTGCTTGAACTGGTTTTAGGGTGATACCTACTTGGGTACCTAAAAATAGCAACAGAAATCCAAGAGTGATTTTTTTCGGCATTGCGTGAACTGAAGTTATTATTTTCGCTTTATGAATGTTTTATCATTTCAGGGCTTATATCCTGATCTGGCTCAAGATGCAGCGATATCTCCTCCCTGACGCGACAGCCTTTCGCCTTATCAGTAAACAGTATACAGTGAGCCCAGGGATTTCCAACTTGGATATTCTCCGACTGAATTTCATTTGGATTCCACGCTACTTTACACATAGAATCCCCTTGGTTCGGCTGGGAGAATGTTATTTTCAAAGAAAGTACTTGCCATTCTATGAAGTTCTGGAATCAGCACCTAACGACTAAAGTGACTAGTTCCTTCTTACTTCTGTCGTTAGTGACTGTAAGTGTAGTAGGAGGAGTTGCTTTTTTCAGAGCTAGGGAAGCTCTTCAACAAGCCGCTTTTGAGCGACTTCGTGCTCCTGCTAGTCTTAAGGAGGAAGAAATTACCCGTTGGTTTGAAGACCAGCAACGGGACTTTATCCTCATAACTCAGTTCCCAGACGTACAAAAGAATCTGGTAGTACTTTTGAATTCTAAAGATTCTGATGCAAATTATCGTAACGCTTTTAATATTCTCTCTAATTTTCTAATAAATATAGCGAATACTCAGCTAAGTTTTCGGGAAATTTGCATTCTTGACCGCAGCAATCGAATTATTTTATCTACTGATAAACAGCGTGAAGGTCAATATGAAATCTTAGCTAACATTACTTATATTGAGCAGATTCAGCAGGGAGATTCTTTTGCCCCCATTTTCTATGTTTCGCCTGTGACTGGTAAGCCATCAGTCACCTTTGCAACACCTTTACGTGATGCATCTGGGGCGCGCCAAGGAGTTCTTTTAGCTGATTTAAGTTTAGACCGAATTGACGAGATTATTCGGGAACGTACAGGTTTAGGTAAGAGTGGAGAAAGCTACTTAGTTGGCTCTTTGGTCACTAAAAATTCTTTTATTTCTAGAAAAGAAGATAACAAACAAGACTTTCCTGATGGGGTTAGCAGCAAAGGTATTGATGCAGCAATGAGTGGGATCAGTGGCGAAGGACTTTATCACAATTATGCCGGAGTTCCGGTTATTGGAGTCTACCGCTGGCTCAATGACCAAGACCTTGCTCTTATGGTAGAAATGCAACAGGAAGAAGCGTTTGCCCCAGCTAGCCGACTGGCAGGAACAATTATGTTAGTGGGGTTAGCGTCAGCGGGATTTCTACTAATTGGGGTGTTAGTGTTAACACGACAGTTGACAATTTATCGCGAGCAGTCAGAGAATTACAGCCGTAAATTGGAACAGAAGGCTCACGAAGCTGAGACAGCCAATCGTGCCAAAAGCGAATTCTTAGCAAATATGAGCCATGAACTCCGCACTCCCCTCAACACTATTCTGGGTTTCACTCAACTGATGACTCGCGATTCCTCTTTGAATCCTTTGCAGATGGAAAATTTAGAAATTGTGAGTCGCAGTGGTGAGCATTTGCTGACCTTAATTAATGATGTCTTGTCAATGGCAAAAATTGAGTCAGGTAGAACAACACTGAATGAAAGTAGCTTTGATTTATATCATTTGCTTGACTCTCTTGAAGAGATGTTCCAACTTAAGGCAGAATCTAAGAGATTACAGCTGATATTTGAGCGCAGTTCTGAAGTTCCTAAATATGTGCGAACAGACGAAAGTAAATTACGTCAAGTCTTGATTAATCTCCTTGGTAACGCTATCAAATTTACCCAAGAAGGTGGTGTTGCTTTGCGAGTTAGGAAGAAGGAAGAAAATAAACGACAACAGCAAGAAATCTCACCAAGACAAAACTCGCAAATTTCAAGTCATAACTTTGAGTCATCTTCCTTGCTTCATTTTGAGGTTGAAGATAGTGGTCCTGGCATTTCATCTGCTGAGATGGAACGATTATTTAAACCTTTTATTCAAACCGAAACAGGTCGGAAATCTCAGCAAGGAACTGGTTTGGGTTTAACTATTAGCCAACAATTTGTACACTTGATGGGAGGGGAGATTACTGTTAGCAGTACATTGGGTGAAGGAACGATTTTTTCTTTTGATATCCAATGTAGTACAGCAGAAGGAGCTGAAGTTCAAACTCAACAGCAAAAGCGACGGGTCATTGCCCTAGAACCCAATCAACCCAAGTATCGTATCTTGATAGTGGAAGATAAATGGGAAAATCGTCTACTCTTGGTCAAAATACTAGCAACGCTTGGCTTTGAGGTGCAGGAAGCTGAAAATGGTCAAGAAGGGGTCACTTTGTGGGAAAATTGGGAACCTCACCTGATTTTGATGGATATGCGAATGCCAGTGATGGATGGGTATGAAGCCACCAAACAGATAAAATCTCATTTAAAGGGACAGGCGACTACTATTATTGCTCTAACTGCTAGTGCTTTTGATGAGGAGCGAGCTGTTGTTTTATCTGCGGGTTGTGATGACTTTGTACGCAAACCTTTCCGCGAGGAAGTCATTTTGGAAAAGATGGCTCAGTACCTGGGAGTGCGTTATATCTATGCAGATAGTGATGACTCATCAGCGTCTAGCAGTTCACAACAAGAAAAAGCCGAAAGCTACGTGCTGAATGGTAAAAGTTTAAGTGTCATGCCCGCTGAGTGGATAGCACAGCTCCATCAAGCAGCTTTATGCACCGATGAGAAGCAGATTTTTAGCCTACTTGAGCAAATTCCTGAGGAGTCAGCCCTCTTGGCAAATGTGCTGGCTGATTTAGTCAATAATTTCCGTATTGATAAAATCATCGATTTAACGCAACCGGACTCATAATGAATGACAATCAAGCTCAGCAGCCTAAAGCAAACATTTTAGTCGTTGATGATACACCAGATAATCTACGACTTCTATCTGCAATGCTGACTCAGTTGGGATATGAGGTTCGTAGAGTGATTAATGGGCAAACAGCTTTGAAGACGGCGCAAGCTGCTCCGCCTGATCTTATTTTGCTCGATATTATGATGCCAGACATGAACGGTTATGAAGTCTGTCAACGCCTCAAAGCTTCACCCCTCACTAGCGACATCCCGGTGATTTTTATCAGCGCTCTAGATGAGGTTCTCGATAAAGTCAAAGCTTTTGCTGTTGGTGGTGTAGATTATATCACAAAACCGTTTAGCGAAGAAGAGGTTTTTGCCCGTGTCGAAAATAACTTGACTATTCGGAGACTACAAAAGCAACTGACCGAACAAAATGCACGGTTGCAACAGGAAATTAATGAGCGCCAAAAAGCAGAGACAGCACTACGGCTTTCACAGTTTTATCTAGATAAGTTCAAGGATTGTGTCTTTTTTGTAAATTCAAATGCTCAGTTTGTCTACGTCAATGAAGCAGCTTGTCGTGCTCTTGGCTATTCCCGCGAACAACTGCTAACTATGACTGTTCACGATATCGATCCAAATTTTTCAGTGACAACTTGGCTCTCACGTCTTCAGGAACTTAAGAAACAAGAGCCTTATACCTTTGAATCAACTCACATAACTCAAGATGGTCAGGAAATAAGCGTGGAAGTCAGTGGTAATTATCTAGAGTTTAATGCTCAGGAATACTTCTGTAGCAATGTTCGCTATATGTCTCATCGCTAATCTGTTCCCAATTATGGATTTAAAATAATAGTCAAATCTAGAATAAAACCAGGTAAAACTTCTTCACCGGAAAGTTGAGGAGGGTTATCAAAAGAGAAATTCAAAACTTCTACATCTTGTCCTGGTCGATAAATTTCTACTAAAGGCGTTTGCGGGTCAATTAACCAACCTAAACTCGCTCCATTCTCTTGATATTCCCGCATTTTGGTGCGTAATTTATCTAAAGCATCACTTTCTGAACGCAGTTCAATCACAAAATCAGGACAAATAGGTGGAAAACGTCGTTTTTCATCTTTCGTTAAAGCTTCCCAACGTTCTAACTTCACCCAAGCAGCATCAGGACAGCGATAAGCACCACTGGGTAATTTAAACTCAGTTGAAGAGTCAAAGACTTTCCCTAACTTAGTTTTACGGTTCCATAAGTTTAAATCTGTTGTTAAATCAGAATTTCTAATTCCGCTTTCTCCGCCTGTTGGGGGCATAATGATTAATTCTCCAGTCTGGGTAAGTTCTAATTGCCAAGGTTCGTTAGCAATGCAGAGTTGATAAAACTGCTCATCAGTTAAACCTACAGCTGGAGGTATGTTTAAGGTGAGGGTTTCCATGATGATTTTTTACTGAATAGGTTAATTCTATTATCGGATCACCCTATCATTCTAGATAAATAAAATGGGCAATTAGTTCATGCAGAGCCTGCTAAGCCCCATTGATTTAAAATCGCGATCGCAAAATCTGTACTCATGTGAGCGAGGATTGCGGCTTCTAGTCCTTGTTGCCAGTATAGATACCCAAAAGTTACTCCAGCAATGCCATTGAGTAGAATTGCTCGTAGCACAATTGGTAGTGTTAGAGGCGTGAAACTGGCAGTTATCGGCAAATGTCCTAGTCCAAATATAAGTGCGACGATGACGTTAGCAACCCAGTAGGTTCCAGTTGCAGGAGAACCATTGTTGGCTTTCCACAGAAAACTCAGCGCCCAGACAATCAGTGAAAACAGAAATAAGCGCATTTGTAATTCTTCGTTAATCCCAGCCGAGAACCCTGCTAATAGCTGCTTCCACAGAGATATACTCGGAAATTGAGTTTTTAATTCCTTAGTATATGGTGTGAATGCTAAGACATCAATTAGGCTTAGTAAAATACCCAGTCCTACTCCGACGGCTATAGCGATCAGGACGAGCATTTTCCAGTTAACAGGTTGACCATTACCAAACCAGCTTTCTAAAATAGGCAGTCTTAACCCAACTCGGTTGGCGAGAATTAAGCCAATTCCAATTAAAACCGCCAATAGAATTGTACTGTTTAATAAAGTGACGATGACAATATTTAGCAAAGAAGGCTTGACTTCAGTCGTCACAGAATTAGTTTCAACACTTGGATTAGTTTCAACACTTGGAATTGCTTCTAAAAAGGGAATAATTGCTAGAGTTCCCACCACTCCAGCCGCTAATAAAACAAAGAAAATTGTCCAATTGAAACTGCGAATCATAGAACATTCAACTTATTAGCTTTAGGAGAATGAACCAACTTCTTTGCTTTATCTAAAGCAGAGAACAAAATCGTACTTTTACTTGAAGCAGAACCTGCTGATAAGTACCGCATCGACTCTGATTGTATAATGCCGAGCGCAGGTGTTTCCGGTGAAAGAACTAAACCCAGGCTTTAATATTTTAATAGATGCTTTGGTTGCACTCAATGTTTGGTCTACACTGCTGGGGGTTGCCTTAGTACAGGATTTCACAAGTTCGTACTAATTAATTTCAGAAAGACTCTGCATTACTCCCTTCGGGGAAGACCTCCGCAGAGCGCTGCGCGCTCCACCAGTCGCCTGCTCTGGAGCCAGTGCGGACGCCACATGCTACCCTGCGAGAAGCCGCCCTCTGGGCGTCTACAAGCCGGGAAACCCTAGTCGAGCAGTGGCTCGTCTTGGGGAGCCACTGCGTTGGGGAGCCAGTACTGCAGTCCTTGTTTCCCTCCGTAGGTATCTGGCGTCCGGCTGTACCGACTTGTAGCACAAGCGCGTGTCTCCCCAAGTAGAGCATCTGGCGTTGGAAACCCTCCCAAGAGCGCTGGTTCACTGCGCTGACTCTGCGTCCCTGATGCGTTTCAAAACGCTACGAATTAATGCAAAGCTGTACTTAGTTTTACTGAGTAAGCTTTGGTTCATCGATCGCATGGTATGGCTCTACGAAGATATGAAGGATGCAAATCCAGAGTATTAAAGCAGGCTGTCCTCATGCAGCATAACGTTCCTGTTATGCTGCAGGGTTATCTGTAGGGGTGTGAACTCAGGTGAAGAATTTTCTCTACACCCTATTGTTTTCCCCAAACTTCTACCGAACTGAATAGTAAATTTTTGTAGAATGAAACATTCGTACCAGATCAATTGAGCAATTCTGGATTATCTTGATCCCAGTCATTAGTCTAAAATTTAGAGTTTCAAGATCCATGTGCCAATTGTTGGGAATGAATTGCAATGTACCAACTGATATTTGCTTTTCTTTTGAAGGTTTTTCAACGCGGGGAGGCAAAACTGACGACCATTGCGATGGTTGGGGCATTGCTTTTTTTGAAGGAAAAGGTTGCCGATTTTTTTTAGATGCCGAACCCTCTGTTTTCTCTCCCGTAGCTGAGTTTGTGCGAAACTATCCAATCCACTCCACTCATGTGATTGCCCATATCCGCAAAGCGACTCAAGGCAAAGTTGCTTTGGAAAACTGCCATCCCTTTCGTCGTGAACTGTGGGGAAGGTATTGGGTCTTTGCCCATAATGGAGATTTGCCAGATTTTCATCCCAAGGACTTTAATTTTTATCAACCTGTAGGCAACACGGATAGTGAAAAAGCTTTTTGTCTCATACTAGAAAAATTGCGAGAATATTTCCCTCAAAATAAGCCCCCTTTGGAGAAACTTTACTTAGTTATCAGGGAAATCACCCAAGAGCTTGCAAGAAAAGGTACTTTTAATTACTTACTTTCGGATGGGGAACACTTCTTTGCTCACTGCTCAACAAAACTCAGTTACATCGTACGTCAAGCACCCTTTGCGGCTGCTCATTTAATTGACCAAGACCTAACTGTTGATTTTAGTGAGTTAACGACTCCGAGCGATCGCGTTGCTCTTATCGCCACCACTCCTCTGACTGACAATGAAGTTTGGACGCAGATTGTACCTGGAGAACTACTCGTCTTTCAAGGTGGGTTACCCCATAAATTTGCATAACTGGTTTCTACAGCAATAGCTTCCGAAAATTTTCACTTTTCTTATCAAGAAAGTGACGATTCTCTCTTGCTTTTTCGGCGAGTTCTATGTATTATCTCTCACAATGAACTATAAATACGGTTAACTAACCGATATGCCGTAAAATGTTAGGGAAAGATAAAATGAGTTTTTGGCAGCGTATCTTGGAATCAGGGCAAATATTCTTAAACATTGTTAAGAAATTTAGGCTTAATTCTATAAAAGGCTTTCTATCACTCTTTTTGGTAGGAGTCAGCTTGAGTATGGCGATCGCGCTTGCTCTGGTAACGGTGCAAGTAACTCTTCTAGTAGTGGTGATGTAGGTGGTTCTGCTGCAAGCCCTGTGGCTGCAAATAAGCAGGATGTAAGATTAACTCTTGTTTCCTTTGCTGTCACTAAAGTCGCTCATGACGCTATTATCCCAAAATTTGTAGAACAGTGGAAGAAAGAACATAACCAGAATGTCACCTTTGAGCAGAGCTATGGAGGTTCTGGTTCTCAAACTCGTGCTGTGATTGATGGTTTAGAAGCAGATATTGTTCACTTAGCACTTGGCTTAGACGTAGACAAAATTCAGAAGGCTAAATTGATTGAGCCAGGATGGGAGAAAGAATTCCCCAATAATGGCGTTGTCTCAAAATCTGTTGCTGCATTAATCACTCGTTCAGGTAATCCAAAAGGTCTCAAAACTTGGGCAGATTTGGCAAAAGATGATGTGAAACTCATTACCGCTGACCCCAAAACTTCTGGTATTGCTCGTTGGAATTTCCTAGCGCTTTGGAATTCTGTCATCAAAACTGGTGGAGGAGAGCAAAAAGCACTGGACTTTGTAACGAAGGTTTACAAAAATGTCCCTGTCTTGACAAAAGATGCTCGTGAAGCAACTGATATCTTTGCTAAGCGGGGTCAAGGAGATGTGCTGATCAACTACGAGAACGAAATTGTTTTAGCACAACAGAAGGGCGAGAAATTAGATTACCTCATTCCTGATATGAACATCTCCATCGATAATCCAATCGCAATTGTAGATAAGAATGTCGATAAACACGGGACTCGGGAAGTTGCTGAAGCTTTTGTCAAATACCTGTACACAAACGTAGCACAACAGGAATTTGCCAAAGTCGGATTCCGACCTGTAGAGGAGACACCACAGACGAAAGAACTTGCAAACAAATATCCCAAGATCAAAAATCTGGGTACAGTTCAGGACTACGGCGGATGGAACGCAGTTCAGAAGAAGTTTTTTGACGATGGTGCTGTTTTTGACCAGATTCAAGCAAAAAAATAAATAGTTATTAGTCATTAGTCATTAGTCATTAGTCAAGAGTCAAAAATTATTCTCCTGGTGCTCCCCATCTCCCAGCCAGGGGGCGACCAGGGCGTCCACTTCGCGCTTCGCTAGCCCCTCCAGGGGCGCTGCGCAAACGCTAACATCTCCCTACTTCCCCTACTTCCTCACTCACTGCTTGTAAACTACCCACCACTGACCTGAAGCTGAAGCCAGGTACAGGTACAGTGGGGGCGTATTTATTGCCCAGAGTTTACCCGACTAAGTACTACGAGTACTACGATTTTTAGGTCATCTTACCTACAAATACGCAGCCAGTTTGTAGCTCTAAGGTTAACAGTTAAACAGAATCATTGGGTTTGAGTCAGTGCTGTTAGCGTAAAAAGCCTTTAAATCATTGTCCAGGCTAACTTTACCCGAAAGGAGGGACGTATGTCCAAAATATTCGTAATCGATTCTGAAAAACGTCCACTCTTACCAATACATAGCGCACAAGCTAGACAGTTATTGCGAAACCAAAAAGCAGCCATATTTAGACGGTTTCCGTTCACAATTATCTTGAAAGAATGGCGTCCTAATTCTCCGGTGTCACCACTGCGTTTAAAGATTGACCCTGGTGCTAAACATACAGGAATCGCGTTAGTCAACGATTTAAATGGCGATGTTGTTTTTGCAGCAGAAGTCAAGCATAGAGGTTTTGCAATTCGAGATGCTCTTACCTCAAGAAGACAATTACGACGTGGTAGACGTGCTAGAAAAACCCGTTATAGACAACCACGTTTTTTGAATAGAACTCGCCCTCAAGGTTGGTTAGCTCCCAGTTTGCAAAGCCGAATTGACAATATCAAAACTTGGGTTGAGAAGTTACGCAAATTTGCGCCTATCAAAGCAATAAGTCAAGAACTAGTGCGTTTTGATATGCAGTTAATGCGTAACCCGGACATCCAAGGGAAAGAATATCAACAAGGTACACTTGTAGGTTACGAGACGAGAGAATTCCTACTAGAAAAGTGGAACAGACAGTGTGCTTACTGTGGAGTAAAAGACGTTCCACTACAGATAGAACACATTCACCCTATAGCGAAAGGAGGTTCAAATTCAATCACAAATCTGACTCTAAGTTGCTCTAAATGCAATACGAAGAAAGGAAGTAAAGATATTAAAGACTTTCTCAAAAAAGACCCATCAAGGTTGGAGAAAATACTCAAACAAGCTCAAAGACCATTGGCAGATGCCGCAGCAGTTAACACAACAAGATTTGCATTGTTAACGGCTTTAAAAGAAACAGGATTACCTGTAGAAACAGGTTCTGGAGGATTGACAAAGTTTAATCGCGCTCAACAAGAACTACCAAAACAGCATTGGTTAGACGCTGCTTGTGTCGGTAAATCAACACCAATTCTGAATGTCAAAAATATTAGACCATTATTGATTACAGCCAATGGTCATGGTTCTAGGCAATCATGCCGTACTGATAAATTCGGTTTTCCTAATCGTCATGTTCCTAAAAAGAAAATTCATTTTGGTTTCCAAACTGGAGACATTGTGAACGCAGTTGTCAAAACAGGTAAAAAGATTGGTAACTATGTTGGCAAGGTTGCAATTCGTTCATCAGGTAGTTTCAACATCTCCACGAAGAATGGTTTAGTGCAGGGGATTTCTCACAAATTTTGTAAAAGAATTCACGCAAAGGATGGTTACTCGTATGCAACTTAAACCCAAGAAATTGGGAATTACTCAACTGTCTTCTAATTTGTTTGTGCTGATGCACAAAATCAATCAGAAGACGTTTCGCAATTCCCCCTCCATTCCTGAGCGAGTGCGTTGCGGAGCCAGTGCTGATAGCGAAGCGTGTCCGCAGGACATAGACGGGTTTCCCGTCGCAGGCATCTGGCGTTGGGGTCTCCCCCCAACGCCACTCCGTGGGGACCCCAAAGCCCCCCGTTGTAGCACCTCGCGTCCCACCACTGATTCTGAGTACAGAATTCAGTCGGGGTCTCCTGGAGGTTTTAGATGACTATATCTTCACCTCGATCATCTTCTCACAAAGAACTCGTTCGTCGAAAACCTTCGGGTTGGAAGAGGTCCCTGCTTCATTTGTCTAAGCTTCCCTGGACATGGCGAATTACGTTCGCATACCTGACCGTAATGTTGTTTGTCCCAATACTTGCTATGTTCCTGAAAGCAGCGACTGAACCTCCTGCTCGGTTTTGGGAAATCGCGACTAGTCCGATTGCGATCGCAACATACGAAGTCACTTTTTTAACAGCAATAGTAGCTGCCCTCATCAATGGTTTCTTTGGAACTCTGATTGCTTGGGTTTTCGTCCGCTATGAATTTCCCTTGAAAAAGGTGCTTGATGCCACAGTGGATCTACCATTGCATTACCAACTGCGGTGGCAGGGTTAACCCTAGCGGCAGTTTACAGCGATAATGGCTGGATTGGCTCACTATTAGTACCATTTGGCATTAAGGTATCTTTTACCCGCTTGGGCGTAGGGGTGGCAATGCTCTTCATCTCGTTACCTTTTGTCGTGCGGACGGTGCAACCAGTCCTTATGGAAATGGAAAAGGAAATAGAAGAAGCAGCTTGGAGCCTAGGTGCGTCTCAATGGCAGACCTTCTCCAAAGTGATTTTGCCGCCCTTGTTTCCCTCTATTTTGACTGGTGTTGCTTTAGGTTTTGCACGTGCAGTTGGGGAGTATGGCTCGACTGTGATTATCGCTTCCAATACTCCTTTCAATGATTTGATCGCACCTGTGCTTATTTTCCAAAGATTGGAGCAGTATGACTATTCCGGTGCCACTGTCATTGGCATAGTACTACTTATAATTTCTCTGCTGATACTGCTGGGAATCAATATGTTACAAGGTTGGGGAAGAAGATATGACCTTAAATAATGATGGTTTTGGGCAACCACACTTTCATACAACGACAGCACAGCCAAGCAATCAAAAGCAAATTAAGCCTAAGAGTTTGGCTCCAGCCATTCTTATTGGAATAGCAGTATTTTATCTAACTTTAGTGCTGTACCTTCCTGCGCTCAATGTCTTTGTCCAAGCTTTCAACAAAGGGATTGGTGTGTTTTTGTCCAATCTGACAACCCCAGAATTTACTCATGCTGCCTGGTTAACGCTAATACTAGCAATTATTACTATACCAGTGAATACGGTGTTTGGTTTATGTGCAGCTTTGGCGATCGCCCGCAATAACTTTCCTGGTCGTGCTTTATTGCTGAGTATTATTGACCTGCCGTTTTCAATCTCGCCCGTGGTTGCAGGGTTGATGATTGTCCTACTCTACGGGCGAAATGGGTGGTTTGGTGGTTGGTTAGAGGCGCTTGATATCAAAGTTGTCTTCGCTTTTCCGGGTATGGTGCTAGCGACAGCATTCGTGAGTATGCCTTTTGTCGCGCGTGAAGTTATTCCTGTTCTGGAGGAGTTAGGTCATGACCAAGAAGAAGCTGCAAAAACACTGGGTGCGAAAGATTGGCAGATATTTTGGCGCGTGACTCTACCCAGTATCCGTTGGGGGCTGCTCTACGGCTTAATTTTGACCAATGCTAGATCTATGGGTGAATTTGGTGCGATCGCAGTCGTTTCTGGAAACATCGCCCGGAAAACTCAAAGCTTACCACTATACGTGGAAGACGCTTACAAACAGTATGAAACTGAAGCCGCTTTCTCAGTTGCTGTTCTGTTAATGCTGCTAGCAGTTGTGACTTTGGTGGTGAAGGAGATTTTGGGACGGAAAACAGGTGTGAAAACAAATGTAAAACATTAAAGCAGATGGTTAGTCAAGAGGTAAATTCAGCTATGGTCTTAGACAATCAGCTCACCCACAAACGAATTCGGATCAGAATTCCAAAAGACTATCACCAAGAACCTGTGATTTCTCGCTTGGTGTCAGACTACAGTCTAACAGTGAATATCACAGCTGCTATATTGGGTTCCAATGGTATTGGAGATGGTTGGTTTGACCTAGATTTACAAGGAAGTTCTGCACAAATTGATAGTGCGCTGATTTATATTAATGACTTGAATTTAGAAATTTGGCATGACATCGACACAGGGAGTTGGTAATAACTCATTCGTAATTCGTAATAACTCAGTCTAAAAATTATCAATTACGAATTGTAAATAACAACTATGATTGCACCAGCTTTTCAAAGCAGTATCACAAAGATTCGCTTACGCCTGCATATTCCAAGACATTACCAACACGAACCTTTGATTTCTCGGCTCATTGCCATTCATGGCTTAGTCGTTAATATTACGGGAGCAATGCTGGGAAAACATACCAATGGAGATGGACGATTTGACTTGGAAATTCGTGGCACAATACCACAAATTGGGCGTGGTTTGGCTTACCTGGAATCCTTAAATCTAAAAATTATAGGTAAGCCAAATGCTGATGGAGATGGCTGGTCTTGCTGACACATGTGCAGCTAAATTTCATAGTGCCAAAGTTCTTCTTCTTTCAAGACAATCCGATGCAGGGGGAGACGATGAATCAACCCCTGTTCCTCTAACTGAGTGAGGACGCGAGTGATTGTCACACGAGTTGAATTGAGCATATCAGCAATGTCTTGATGAGTTAGGCGTAAATCGATGAGATGTCCAGTTTTTACCTCTCGACCAAATTTTTTAGCTAACCAACCTAAGAGTTTGATGAGCATGATTTCCACTGTTTTATAGCTACGAATAATCATCAGTTCTTCTGCCTGTTGAATGTGGGCAAGCATAACATCGGTGAATGGGAACCATCCTTCTAAAGGCAAAATTGTTACCTCTACTTTCGTGAGACACTCAATCTGATATGGTTCAATCTTAGAAAACGCTTGACCAACGATATCTCCAGGTCCCCAAATTCCCAAAGTCACAAGCGTACCATCTTCATGCCAAGTGACAACCCGCACAACTCCTGTTTCGATTTTCCACAAACTATTGTGCTTAAGCGGTAAGAATGAACGGGGCTTAAAGCTATGTTTGGTGTTTTGTTCAGGAGGATTTTGAAAACGTGATGAAATAGACATTGTTGTACAATATACTATTTTTAGATAGACAAGCCGTATTTTTTAACAATATCAGTTTCTTGGAGGATATTACTATGGGCATAGTTGTTGAGAATGTAACTAAGCAGTATGGTTCTTTTCTTGCTGTTGAGAACGTCAGTTTAGAAGTTCCAACAGGCTCTCTTGTGGCGTTATTAGGACCATCTGGATCTGGAAAATCAACTTTGTTGAGAATGATTGCGGGGTTAGAAACTCATGATACAGGTCACGTCTGGCTCATTGGTGAAGATGCAACATACAAATCGGTGCAAGAACGCCAAATAGGCTTTGTATTTCAGCATTACGCTTTGTTTAAGCACTTGACCGTGCGACAAAACATTGCCTTTCCACTAGAAATCCGTAAGTTTGCCAAAAGTAGGATTCAGCCACGAGTTGAGGAACTTCTAGAGTTAGTTAAGTTGCAGGGATTTGGCGATCGCTATCCTTCCCAACTCTCTGGAGGTCAACGTCAACGGGTAGCGCTAGCAAGAGCATTAGCGGTTCAGCCGAGAATATTGTTATTGGATGAACCCTTCGGAGCCTTAGATGCCAAAGTCCGTAAAGAATTAAGGGCGGGGTTACGACAGCTGCATGAAGACGTTCATGTAACAACAGTACTCGTCACCCACGACCAAGAAGAAGCAATGGAAGTTGCAGACCAGATTGTAGTGATGAATCATGGTCGGATAGAGCAAGTTGGTACCCCTGCTGAGATTTATGACCACCCAGCAACACCTTTTGTCATGAGCTTTATTGGTCCTGTGAATGTTCTTCCAACGAATTCTGGTGTTTTACCAGGTAGGGATTTGAATCCTCAAAGCAACGAGCAAGTCTTTTTGCGTCCTCATGACGTTTTGATTCAGACCAATCCTGCTGAGAATACGACACCTGCCAAGGTATACCGCGTTCTTAACTTAGGTTGGGAAATTCGGGTTGAGTTAGTTCTCAAGTCTGGAGAAACAGTCAATGCTTTCCTTAGTCGTGAGCAGTTTAATCAGCTCAACATTCACCAAGAGCAGCGTGTCTATGTGACATCGAAGCAGGCAAAAGTTTTTCCTGCTCCTGCTTATGGAGTAAGATGATGACTTAGGGCATCAGTGAATACGGTTTGGATAAGTACTTGGACAGAAACCTGGTTTCGCAGAAGTTACCAGGTTTCTCTGAGCAACAATTACGTTCACCGCAACCGTATTGAATGGGTGCTCTATTTAACTGGCTCGCGGAAGTCCCCACCCTCAACGTACTCTAGTGGTAGGTATGGACACCGGGAGACGACGAAACACCCCTAAACGACAACAACTGCAGGTTATTTAGTGCGAGGGGTGGTAGAGGAGTTTCCAGTCTCTGGTGTCGGTAGTCGGTCAATCCAGTCTTCGACTAGTTGAGTCATTGTTTTTTCTTTGTTAGCGGCATATAGTCTAAGCTTATCTAGCCGACGTTCAGATATACGTAAATTCAACCCTTTCTTATTCATGGTTATCTACACAACATCTACATAGATGATAGTATATAGATGGTTGCTGACCCACCCACACGGCTCACAACAAACGGTCACAGTAGCGGTTATACGCTTACCAAGTCTAAGAGCGTGAGAAAGGGGGAAAGATTCCGGTCACTGGTTCGCCCTATTACTAAGGCGGTAAAAGATAAGCCACACAGGAATGTACGTAAAGTTATAACCTTGCGGGAGGCGAGGTTCTGCCTGTGGACGCGGAGTAAGACCAAATCAAACACGGGTTTGAAGAGGCGTCGGCGGATGAAGCGGGAAACCCAAAAGACGAATAAGACCGTCGTTGTTGTAGTTGAAATTGGAAGCCCCTTTTTCAGCGAAGCAAAAAGGGGTACTTCACCTTCTATCCTCATAGACTATTCCTATGGAAATCGACAAATCAACTAGTGATAGCGAGTATAAATATTTTAACAATAGACTTCTTGACACTATCGACAAAAATTTCAACAGTGAGTTCAATTATTTTTCTCCTGTATGGAATGAAATTTTAAAAAGTATTGATATTCATAATTTATTAGATGTTGGTTGTGGGACAGGAAAATTTTCTGGGCATTTAAAGTCTAAAATATCTGGTAAGTTAATTGGTGTTGATGGCAGCAGTTATGCTCTAGAAAAAGCAAAAGAGAAAGGATTTGATGATGTTTATCAAGTGGAAGACTTATGCACTCAGCCGATTCCTTTAGAAAAGGAGAGTGTAGATTTTGCGTTATGTAAAGATGTTTTTGAGCATCTTTTAGATCCTCTTTATTTATTATCAGAAATTCAACGGGTTTTAGTACCAGGAGGATATCTGTTAACACTTGTCCCTAATCATTTTCCCCTTGCTGGTCGTCTGAAATTTTTGTTTACTAACAACTTAGACACTTTTAATTATTTTCCCGGCTCAAAAGCTTGGAATTTTCCTCACATAAGATTTTTTAATTATGAAAATTTTGTAGATTTTTTGGGACAAGCTAACTTTAAGGTTGTTGAAAATTATAGTGGATTTTTTCCAAAGCTTCCTATATTCCATAGAGCATTGCGCATTTTAGCAAAATCTTTAGTAAGAACGTTGGCAACTAGTAATCCTACCCAGTTTGCTGAAGGCTTAACGATTCTTGTTAGAAAAGAGTGAGTCACAGACATTATTAAAACGTAATTGCTCAACCCCCTAGTTGAGCAAATACAAAATTTCAATCAAAACAAGAATTTTACAAAATCTTGACATTGCGACCTGATTCAGTGTAGTCTTTGATACAAAGAATATCACATCCTAAAAAAAGGAAGGGGATTCCATGACTTCTGCTGATGTGTCGCTGCAAATTCCTTCCCAAATCTCAAACGATACAACCCATGATGTTGTATCTAGTTGGGCAACAAACCATGAATTAGAAGCACACAATACTCAGCAGGGAGCATCATATACCAACATTGCACTCATAGAGGCAAACAACACAAGCAACCTTAATTGGTTACCTACCGAGCTATCTGTTGAAGATTTTGGGGATATTAATGACTCCGAATACTTCGATAACTTGATTAGCAGGAATGCTTATGAGTTTGGAGTTGTGAGCGACTTGAGCAACAGCAATGATGAATTACTGGATCATAAAGTTCAAGAAAACCGACCGCAAACCCAGACTCAAGAGAGTTTGGTTTTTATTGACTCTCATGTAGAAGATTATCAAAGTCTAGTTGCTGGAATTTCACCAGAAGCGAAGGTGATTGTACTCGATCCCTCAAAAGATGCTGTCGAGCAAATGACGAGGGAATTGTCCAACTATGATCACACAGTTTCCAAAGTAGAAATAATTTCTCACGGTACATCAGGGAGTCTGCAATTTGGACAAACCTCCTTAGACTCTGCGGTCCTTGAGAGATACAGCCAAGAATTACAAAGTTGGGCGGATGCTCTGACTGATAATGCTGACATCTTTATTGATGGCTGTCATGTCGCTCAAGGCGAACAAGGTAGCCGTTTTGTAACACAGCTGAGCGAACTCACAGGAGCTGATATTGCTGCTTCCACTGACCTGACTGGAAATGCTGCTCAAGGAGGTGACTGGGAGTTGGAGTATGAGGTTGGTCAAATTGACTCAGTGTCATCATTGCAACCGGAAACACAGCGAGCATACCATGCAACATTGGGAGATGCAATATCTTTTCCAGAAGGTTTCATGAAGAGCGTCGAGGATTACGGAGCAAAGCCTAACGATGGAATCGACGATACTGTTGCCATTCAGAAAGCGCTTGACGATGGACGGCGTGATGCTAATGGCAACTCCATATATGATGATTACTTCGGTCGCCCCAAAGCGCTTTACTTCAAAGCCGGTACCTATGAGGTGAGTAACACACTCAATTGGATTGGTAGTAGCGTTACCCTCCAAGGTCAGGGCAGTGGTGCTACTGTTATCAAGCTGAGAGACTATACGTCTGGCTTTGACAACTCTGCTGCTCCCAAAGCAGTCATTCAAACTCCGGATGGCAACACGTCTTTTCGTCAGAACATCTATAACCTCAGCGTTGACACAGGAATAGGTAACGCTGGTTCCATTGGTATCGACTACATTTCTAATAATGTTGGCGCAATGAAAGATGTGACGATTAAATCTGGAGATGGCAAGGGTTTTGCAGGTCTTGCAATGGATCGGCAATGGCCAGGTCCGTGTCTGATCAAGAATGTCCAAATTGAGGGCTTTGATTATGGTATTAGGGTCACCCCCAGTGAGTACGGACCAAGTTTCGAGAACATCACCCTAAAAAATCAGCAGGTCGCTGGTATTAGGAACGAGAATGGCGCGCTAACAATTCGTGGATTGAACAGTACCAACAGCGTACCAGTGATTCAGGGAACGAGCTGGGCTGGTATGATTACCCTAATAGATGCAAACCTGCAAGGAGGTGCATCCAATGTTAGCGCCATTGAGACAGAAGGAAGTTTTTATGTCCGTAATCTCAACACCAGTGGCTATCAATCAGCAATTAAGCACAAAGGCGTAGTCGTCAGTGGTACAACTCTAACTGAACATACCTCAGAGACCTACCAGTTGTTTGATGGTTCTAAGCAATCTCTCAACTTGCCCATCAAGGAGACTCCAGAGTACCACGATAACAATATGGCGAACTGGGGACGCTTTGAAGCTGATTCATACGGCGATACAAGCAAATTGCAGTCGTTGCTCAACTCTGATAAATCCACAATCTACTTCGACTTCGGAGCTTACTTTTCCTACAATGAAACGGTGGTCACGGTTCCTGCATCAGTCAAACGTATTATCGGATTTTCATCAGTTATGAATGGCGAATCCAGTGGCGTGAATGGTGGTCGTATTAAGTTTAAGGTTGAAGGGGATAGTTCAGATCCACTCATCATTGAGCAGTTTGGTTATGGAGTGAAGGTGGAGCACAATTCATCACGAGCAGTAGCGCTCAAAAATGGATTCTACACCTATACCTCAAGCACTGGTGCAGGCGAACTGTTCTTGGAGGATGTGAATCTTGAATCCTTGAAAGTTCAACCCAATCAGAATATTTGGGCACGCCAGTTGAATATCGAATCTGATGGTACCAATATCATAAATAACGGTGGTAATCTTTGGATTCTAGGACTCAAAACCGAACGCGCTGGTACGGTGATCGCATCATGGAATGGTGCAAAGACAGAGGTGTTAGGAGCAGTGATCTATCCAGCACAGACGTTTTCTACAGAAAATAAGCCCAAAGCAGCATTTATTAGCGACAATTCAAGCATTTCGCTAGTTTATCGCTCAATTCATTACGATCCAGCACAATACTACAACATTCAAGTTATGGAAAAACGCGACGGAGAGACTCGTTGGCTCTCAACTGATCAAGTTCCGTACATAATGACGCTGTTTACAGGAAAGTGAAGCTTTAAGATATAGGGGATATGAGGGGTAGGTGTAGTGAGGAATACCCCTACACCTCACATCCTTAGCTTGACATTGAATTGGTATCAGAAACAAATCTTTAAAGTAGCAACATTAATCAAAACCCACGCTTTGGGTTGCAACGGTTATGCTAGTTAAAATGGCGGCTGACACTTCTTTTAGTGTTAGCTTTTTTCGACACAGAGTTTCCCACGGATTGTACTCTCTCTAATATGCTAGGATACAACGCCAGGGACGATAAGCGCACAAAAGAAGTTAAAAGAAGGTGTTGAAGTGAAAACACTTTTGGTTATTATCATTGGTTTCTTACCGTCCCTATTCTCCCTGTGGTTGATGCGTAAAACCCGGGCTAGAACACGTTCGCGGTTTAGGCGAGCCGCTACGACTTCTTTTGTGGGACGAGTGCAGCAAAACACGATACCAGATAATAGCGATCGCTATTATCTCGAAGGAGTCGGTTACCTTGTTGGCGACATCAGCTGCCGATTTAATGCTCGTTCTGGCTACCTGCGCTGTGCTGTCAATCCTAGCGGACCTTGTGAAGGTTGTCGCTTGTATGAACCAAGGGAAACCGTTTGTACAGAAAATAACTCGTCTGACTTGATGAGTGAGTTGTGAAGTACTGAGTATCAGTTAACTCAGCCCCCGGCGAGAAAACTATCACTCCGTAGTTCCTAAGAGGAACCGCTACGCTACAGTTTTATAAAAAGCCGGGGGGAAATCGAAGTCATTAGTCCGAGCGTAGTTTTAGTTCCTAAGAGGAACCGCTACGCTACGTAATTTTTCGTGCTTCATTATACTAATGACTAATGACTAATGACTAAGGCGGCAATTCCTCCCCTTTCTAGAAGAGAAGGGGCTTCCTTGCCGTCTTCCTGTGAGGGCGGGGTGAGGTGATACGTAATGAATATAACACGCGTATCAAAACTTAATTTCATTCTCCAGTAATCGACAATTCATCAACCCAGATTTTAGGACATACACCTCCAGGAGTTAACTCTGGTTCTTTTTCTACAAAAATAATAGATTTGAGGAGTTCCAGAAAATCTCCAGCAACAGTTGCTGACTCAATACTTGTCTTAACACCGTTCTTGACAAACCAACCATCAATGGTAAAGAAAAAGAACCTTGTAAAGCTTTCACCCCTGCATGAAGAGCTTGTAAATCATCAATAAAAATGACATTTTCTGCGGTTTCCAAGCTTAATTCCTGTTCACCTGGTGCGGCTGCAAAAACATGATAGAAATTAGGACTGACAGTGACTTTCGCACCTATATTGGCGTTACCTGTCGGCTTAGCGTTCATTCTTTTCGCAGTTCCTGCACTGTGGAGAAAGCCTGTTAAAACTCCATTTTCAATTAAGGAAACTTTGCGCGTAGGAGTTCCTTCACCATCGAAAGTT
The DNA here is from genome assembly GCA_012031965.1 of Scytonema sp. RU_4_4. Lineage (GTDB taxonomy): Bacteria > Cyanobacteriota > Cyanobacteriia > Cyanobacteriales > Nostocaceae > Brasilonema. The sequence goes on along the minus strand of JAAUSC010000074.1, from coordinate 6,530 downwards.
TCTGCACCAATGTTTGCTGGATGCAATGCATCATCACACACTGAAAGCAGAGGAGAAGCAATTTGCTTACCTAAATCATCAGGGGTAGATAAACTTTGCTTGTCTAAAATACTTTGAGCATTAAACAAGTTAGAAAAAGCGCCCAATAAACTCAAGAAAGCATCTGCTGAGAAAACAACTCGATATTTCCCAGTCTTGATTTTTTCATAATTCAAGTGACTGATAGTTTTCTCTGCCGTTTCTTTTATACAACCATTGATGTCTAGATTCTCTAAACTTTGACTAATTCTAAAAGCACCAGCACTGCGAGGTTTTTTCCCATCTTCCTCAGTTTTGCTATAAAGATAAATTGATGATACTGAGCCGGACTCAGTTCTCATCGCGCCATCGCTGTTGAGATAAAACCTGTCAAAATCTCTTTGCGCCAAACTGTTATAAGGAACTCCTTTGATAGCAGAATGAGCGGCGAGGACTTCTTTTTCAGCAGCTAAAAGACTTTCTATAAGATGAGAAACAGATGCTTGGGATGCTTTGTCGTGTGATGAATTGTTCAGGGGAACAGTAGACTCTGGGCTAAAATCAGGGACATTTTCTTTCACACCAAAAAAACTAGCTTCGTAAGCTGTTTTTAAAGCTAATTCCAGACCTTTAGGATCTACATCTGTTGTGCTTGTGACACCCATTGTGTTGTCTTCATTCCAAACACGAACGGTGACACCAGAAAGATTAGAAGCTTTCACTTGTTTCGGCTCACCTTGATCCACTTGCACACTCGTTCCATCTGCTGTTGAGCCATAGATATCGAATTTTTTGATGCCAAGTTTCCCAGCACTTTCCTTGGCATAATTTGCAATCTCATTAATATTCGGCATAGTTCGTCAATTTTAGATTCACGTATTTTCTCGCTCTCTCGCTCCCAGGTAGAACGTGGGAACGAGTTAAAAGAGGGTGGGAACGAGTTAGCGTCCACCTACGGTAATTGAATCAACCTTAATATGTGGTTGTCCTACTGTTGTATAAATACTGCCACTGACAGAACCACAAAAGCCCGGAGCAAGGGACAAATCTTGAGAACACATGGAAATTTTGTTCATAATTTCCTTCGCTTCACCAATGAGAATAGCTCCCTTGAGTGGCTTGGTAATTTTGCCATTTTCAATCAAATAAGCTTCATCTACACCAAAGTTAAATTGACCTGTAGCACCAACGCTACCGCCACCCATTTTCTTACAATAGATACCTTTATCTATAGAGGCAAATAAATCATCAATACCATATTCACCAGTCGCAATGTAGGTGTTACGCATCCGGCTAGCAGCAGCAAAGGTAAAATTCTGGCGGCGTCCACTACCTGTTCTCGGGTGTCCAGTGCGTACTGAACCTGTTCTATCTGCCAAGAAGTTCTTTAAAACGCCTTTTTCAATTAATAACGTTCTTTGAACTGGCATACCTTCGTCGTCCATATCAATTGTACCGAAGGCATTTTCGGTTCGTCCTTCATCCCAAGCTGTTAAGGCTTCGTGGGCAATTTTTTCACCTTTTTTGTCAGCAAAGGGAGTCGTGTTGCGTTCAATTTGAGTGGTTTCCAAGAGGTGTCCGCAGGCTTCGTGGAAGATAACCCCACCGAAGTGATTTGCCATGATGATGGGGTAAGTGCCCGACTCAACATAATCAGCGTAAAGCATTTTGCCTGCTGATTCTGCAATTTGCTCTGCCGCTTCTTTATAATCCCAAGCTTTCAGGAAATTGGGATCACTAGTGTTACCCGCACGTTCGGCGAGAGAAGCGCGATGAGCACCGTCAGCACATAGCAGGATAAGTCCTACCGACTGGGTGAGGCGAATATCACGAGCAAAGGTACCATCACTAGCGGCGACTAGAACTTCTTGCCAATCACGGAAATAAGTAGCGCGGCGCGATTGTACATGACTTGCTTTTTGCTGTAGTTGGGTAGTACTCTCAAGGAGAAGTTCTCCCATGTCTCGCATGGAAGTACATAGAGGTAGCCAGCCATCTTTACCTCTTTTCGTGGCGTAATCTCGCAGCAATTCCAGGTTGATTTCTGGAATGAAAGCATTGGGAGCAGGAAGTTGCAATCCTAAGATAGAAAGACCTTTTTCCAAAGCTGCTTTTAAACCAGAGAAGGAAAGGTCATTCGTGCTAACGTAGCAGTCAGCTTTGCCACGAAATACTCTGACTCCTGCACCTGTAGAAAGACGCGGTGTAATGCTGGTGATGGCGTCTTCCTCTGCTAAGCAGCTTATATAGTTGACACGCTCTAAAAAGAATTCAATAAAATCTGCACCAGCAGCACGTCCTAATCCCAAAAGCGTAGACAGGGGAGCTTCCCAAGATTCGTCAAATCGCTCTGGTGTGAACGAATATTGTAAGGTAGGGAGTTCTTTGGACAGAAGTAGAGTACTTGTAAGCATTAGTAGCCTCAAAAAGCTGGCGTTACCAGAGAATTAACTGAACAGTCCTTTGTGTGTTCAGTCTAACAAATCAATCGAAGCCGCAGACGGAATTAAGGTGGTAGAGGTTTCCCCACCTTGGAAAGGAATCATCAGAAAATCACTCAGCGTCGATATTCATCACCGCAGTCACCAATCAACTGATACAAATCCCGTGACTTGCTAGATACTGCATCTATTTGATTGAAATCCTCTGCATCCAGTGTGAAGTTGAAAACTCTAGCATTGTCTTCTAAATGTTCAGATACGCCAAGCCTTGCACCCACAATCACACCTGCAACAGTTGGCTTATCAAAAATATAACGTACTGCCACATTAGAAATGCTGACGCTGTATTTGTCAGCTATTCCTTTCAAGGTAGAAAGTAATTCTTGAAAGAGTTTCCAACCACCCCAAGTATCTATCATATTTTTGTACTTTCTCAAGCTGGCAGTAGTCAAATCAAACCCTCGCGGCTCTGGTTTATTCAAGTACTTTTCTGATAACAAACCACCGCAAACTGTGCCATACGTGAAAAGTTTTATGTCGTGCTGTTGACAAAATGGAATCATATTCACTTCAGGACGGCGGTCAACAAGAGAAAATTGTACTTGGTTGGAAACTATTTTAATACCTGCATCTGTAATAATTTGTAAATGTACCGTATCAAAATTAGTCAAAGCTAAATGCTTAATTTTTCCCTCAGCTTGCAGTTCTGCCATATATTTGAGGGCATCTAGGTAATTTTTATCTCGGTATTTTCACCAGTTAAAATGTATCAAATCTAAAGATTCTACGCCCATCCTTCTCAAAGAGATATTGATGTTTTCTTCAACTAATTCTTTTGTCATCTTAGTGGGACGAGGTACCCATTTCGTAAAGGCTTGAATGTTAGATAAAGCTTCTTTACCACGAGTTTCAATGAATTGACGGCGAAACTCACCAATAAAATCTTCTGCTGGTCCATAATGGTCTGCTAAATCCCATGTGGTAAAGCCTGCATCCACATATTTGAACATACTTTGAATAGCAGCTTTTGAGTCAATGCGTCCATGCGCGCCGGAGACTTGCCACATTCCATTTAAAACCCGGCAGATGTTTAAATCTGGTGTAAGTTGTAAGCGACTTGATGTAGGTAAATTCATATTAGTCAAGAGTCAAGAGTACGGATTTAAAAATCATTCGTTTTTTATTCATTTATCCATCACCGCCAGCCTTTTTGGGCTTGTTCTAAAACATAAGCGGAGACATTTTGTATTTCTTGTTCAGTCAGGCGGTCTTTGTATGCTGACATATTATTTTTACCGTTAGCAACAATGGAGGAAATTGCCTCAATAGAATCCATCTCATATCTTTTGAGAGCTTTTAGTTTTAAGTTCTTACCTCGTCTGACAATATTGCTACCATTAATATGACAACCAGCACAATGAACGTTAAATATTTTTGCACCATTGGCTGTATCTAGAGCTAATGCGGTGGGATGGAAGTTTAGATTTAAGACAATGAATGCTAGTAAAAAAATCAAGATAATCTTGTTTGAGTTGATATTCATTTCACTATTCAATAAAATTTCATTCTGGAATTGAAAAAAAAATTAGGTATTTAGAGATATTACCTAAATAGTCGTTTTTCAAGCCATCTAATAAATACTACCATTGTTTATCTTGAATGATAAGCATTTTTTCTGATATGTAGCAATCCTAGATAAATTGTGAAAGCGTCATCTTTCATCTCTTGTGCATCTCTTGTGCATCTGCAGTTCATTTTTCTTATGAATTATTTGGTTTAAAGAATTTTGCAGTTATGGCAAAGGTATGTGCGTTATTGTTTTGGTAGATGTTAGCTGCTACTTTTCTTTTAGCTAACTCATTTTTCTATCTAAAGGATGTACCACATCAGAAAATCTTACGTCACGATGAAGAAGAGACATTATAGACCTCTTGCAAAAGTTCATATTTTTGAAAATACAACCACAGATAAACCTTGCCCTTGAGCGTTTGCGTAGCGCCCCCTTAGGGGCTAGCGTAGACGCCTTCTGGGCGGCTTCCCGGAGGGTAGGGACAGATAATCTATCTGCGTGCATCTGCGGTTCCAAATAGCTCGCAACCAGATTTTTGCAAGAAATCTAATGTCGATAAATTTCTATAACTGAAATCTCAACCTGAATTGAAGATGGCTAATAATATCAAAGAGCAAATTACAAACGATCTGCAACAAGCAAAACAAACCGGACAACTCAGAACAGAACGCATTCGAGAAATCGTAAAATCTGCACTTTCTCAAGTTATTTCTGAGTTTAAAGAAGGTTCTACTGAACTTCGCACCCTTGTAAAAGATGCTGTTTCTACAGTCGTTGAAAACTTACAAGAAAGAGGTGGCGAGATCAAAGAAGAAGTCACAGCCTCTATTGAGGGAGCTCTTGAAGCAGTTAATAGTAAAAGACATGAAAATATTGCAAGAACTCAAGCTGAAGTCAAGCAGTTACAAGCCAAATTAGATGAGGAAGAAGATAAAATTCAGCAAGAAGTTGAAGGGATATTAACAGAAATTCAAGACACGAACACAGAAAAATCAGCTAGTGCAAAAACTGCTATTGAATCTGCAGTCGATGCGATTAAAGATAGTGAGGAAGCCTCATTGTTAAAGAAACGCTACGCTCAATTGCGAGCACAGCTAGCTATAGTCCAAGCTAACTTAGCTGCACGTTATGGTGGACGCTCTGAGGAAGTCAAAGGATATTTAGACGAAGCTAAAAACTGGTTTAACCAAGCTCGTCCACAAGCAGAGGCGATGGTTACACAGGTACAAGAGAAAAGTTCACAGCTAGACGAAAAAATTGGTGAAGCAGGTACGGCGATCGCCAAAAAAGAACGTCAGATACGACAAATATTAAGAGAGTTGCTTCTAGCAGCGGCTGACAAGATAAAAGAAAAGGAACCTGTGAATAAGTAGAGCTTTGTTATCACAAGAAAAAAAGTCCGTATTTGCGGACTTTTTTCTATTTGATTTTTCTATTTGATAAAACCTGCGGAGGCAGATTTTATATGTGTCCCTAGGGTCTTTTCTCTTAACCCTGCAAAACTTTAGTATACTTCTTCTCGGTTCAGCTTGTCTTCGTACTTGGCGATCACCCAAATTGCATGAATACTACCAGGAAGCCAACCTAAAAGAGTCAGTAAAACATTAATCAATAAAGTTGGACCAATACCAACTGTTAGAAAGACGCCTAAAGGAGGAATAACCAAACCAAGAATCAAACGGAGTAGTTTCATAGTACTGCTACTTTTATAAATGCTGTTTTCATTTCCATTTTCCTGAATTCGCCGAAAGAAGAACTCCTCCACAGGAGTTATCTTGATTCGGTATATGAGACAAGAATAGTTTTGTCTCTACAAGTCACTGCTGCTAATATCTAGCTTGAAGGCAATTGTGCTTTGTCTTTTGTCTCTTCACTACCAGTTAAAAGATTTCTTTCTGCAAAGTATCTATTGATGAAAGTATTAGCGAAAGAAAGGACAACTGGACCGAGAAGAAAACCAATTAATCCATGAACTTGGAACCCAGGAACTAAAAATGCTGCTAAGGAGAAACAAATACCGTTAACAACAAGTGAAAATGCTCCCAAGCTTAGGAAGTTAAGTGGCAAAGAAAGAGTAGATAGAACTGGCTTAAATGAACCATTGATAAAGCCAATAACTACAGCTGCAATTAAAGCTGCTGGAAAATTAGCAATGTTAACACCAGGAACAACTAAATCAACAATAAGTAAGCTCAAAGCTGTTGCTAGAGCAGTTAAAAATATTGCCATGAGTGTCTTTTCCTAATAACTAGAGAAGTCTTTTTAACGTCTTTCCTCTATCTTTATATGATGTGATACGCGTCAACCTCTCTAGTAAGGCAGATATCTTCTTACGCCATTTGGCTAGTTTTTTAAAATAGTTAAGAGTGAAGTGTCATAAATAAGGTCAGGGGTTTATTCTTCGGTAATTATAAAGAAAATCTTAAGTTTTTTAGGTGCGTTTCTGTTTGTTAACGCACCCTGCAGTCATTTTATACTTAGTCTGATAAACGTCCTCTATA
>JAAUSC010000277.1 GCA_012031965.1 Scytonema sp. RU_4_4 | reverse complement strand
TCGCTTACTTTATCTAATAACACATTCCCCTCAGGCCAATGTACCTGCAAGTTCCCTGGTTTAATGGGTGCTGTGTAAACTCTTCCTCGGAAACTACTAACTTCATTTGTCAGAATAACGACATCACCATCTTTTAACCCAAAGTGCTTTGCATCTACTTCATTCATCAACACAGCCTCGCGTACTGCCCCAGTCATAGCATCCTTGCGTTCTTGTACCATACTATTAAACTGCTTGCCCCGACGCGTTGCTACCAGGAAACAACCCTCTGGTAACTCTTGCTCTTGACGAGACACAACCGCAAAGTGAGCCTTACCATCAGGAGTTGGAAAATTCCAGCCAAAGCATAGATGTGAACCACCATACTGAAATTGGTCGCCTGCTTCCTTCAAGTGTTGAATTCCAGCGTATTGCGGAATCACCTGTGCAATTTCTTGACGCATAGTAGCGGTATCAGCAAAAGCTAACTTATCTGCCAAGTTGGGATGCACCCGCCTTGCCAATTCCAGAAACACCTCCCACTCTGGACGCGCCTCCCCAATACGTACACCTGGAATTTCTGGACTAAAAATGACTCGGCGTTCAGTGCTAGTTTCTGTCACTCCCCCTGGTATTTCGTAGCGAGTTGTTGCAGGTAACAGCACCACAGTGTCTGCTGGTTCGACAAGCATTTGGCGAGAGAGAACAATATCCATATGAACTCGCAGCAGTACCCGCTTGAGCGCATCTTCTACATAATCAGGTTCCGGCAAAACTTCCAAAAAATTCCCACCTACGGAGAACAGAACATCCAACTGCCCCTCATATGCTGCATGAATCATTTCTGGAGCAATTAAACCTTTATTTATCGGTACATCAAAGCCCCAAAACTTGCTCAACTGGGCAGCATTTTCTGAAGTCATGGGCTTACCACCAGGAAAGACTGTTGCGTAGCATCCCATCTCTGCACCACCCTGTACCCCAGAGTGACCACGAATGGGCATCAAACCGCAACCTTCCCGACCGACGAAACCTTTGGTAAGAGCTAAGTTAATGATAGCTCTCACATTGTCCTCGCCGCACTCATGCTGAGTAATGCCCATGCTCCAGACAAAAACAGCTTTATTTGCTTCTCCAACCATTTTGGCAAAGGCGTACATTTCATCGCGGGACGCTCCTGAAAGCTGCTCTAACTCTTCCCAAGATTGCGTTTCAAGGAAGGCTCGGAGCTCATCAAATCCATCTGTGTGGCGGTTGATAAACGACTCGTCTACCCAGTCGTTGGCAATCATATGCTTGATTGTTCCATTTAAAAATGCCATGTCCCCGCCCACGTTTACCAAAAAGAAGTCTTCAGCAAACTTGGTGCCAAACAAAGCACTTTCTGGTATTGAAGGTACCCAGTACCGCTCCATCCCTGGCTCGCGGTAAGTGTTTATCACAACTATTCTCGTACCTGCTTTCTTGGCATAGTGCAGATATTTAACCGTGACAGGTTGATTGTTTGCGACATTTGAACCAATGAAGACTAATAAATCTGTGCCAATCCAGTCTTTGTAGGAGCAGGTGGTCGCAGCTGCACCTATTGAACCTTTCAAACCAGCGGTACTAGGAGAATGACAGATACGGGCAGCGTTGTCAATGTTATTGGTTCCCATCGCCCGCACAGCTTTTTGAGTGGCGTAGTATGTTTCGTTGACGGTGCCTCTGCTGGTAATATAGAAGCTTAAGCGGTCAGGTGTCGTGGCACGAATGTGACTGGCAATGACTTCTAGAGCCTCATCCCAGTTGACTCGGCGAAAGCCTTTTTCCCCACGCTGGCGAATCATTGGATAAGGAAGCCGTCCTAAGTCGCGTAATTCGGCACTCGTTTTCGTTTGCAACTGGGAGACATCCGCCAAGATTGCAGGATCAAAAGCTGGCATTGTGTTCATCTGCAAAAGCCGCAACCGAACATTGCAGACATGAATTCCATCTACAGTCCAATCTTTCATCCCGGTTGTTCCCAAAGCGCAACCATCACAAACACCCTTATTCAGGATGTTCCACGCATAAGGCAATTTATGACGAGATAGCCAAATGGCACGAAAGACTTCCCAGTAGTTATTTGGATATTGCTCGCCAATTCCAAAGGGCTTCCAACTTGCCCAATGTAGGGGTGTCCAATGCTTTTTGGGTTTAGGCAACATAATAAAGGAGCACAAAAATTATGAGCTAGTATATGATTTCAGCATACTCGTTGGCGCACTATGTTATGTACTTATCTTGCTGCGATTGTTGTACTTCCATACTAGACCTCTTGCAAAAGTAAAAATTTTGAATCTCAATACAGATAAATTATCTGTATTTATCTGCGTCGAGGGTGCGTAAGAAAGCGGGAAGCCGCCTTCGGCGTCTATATCTGCGGTTCCAAACACCCTTAAATCAGATTTTTGCAAGAAATCTACTATTTACCTTCTGTTCACAGGAAACTGCTAATAATACATGTGTCACTCACGTATTATTGTGTCCTGAAAATTCACACCACTAAGGTTAGCTCCCCTGAGTTTCGCTCCCTCAAGCTTAGCTCCTGCTAAGTTAGCTCCTGCTAAGTTAGCTCCTTGGAGGTTAGTCCATCTCAAGTCAGCTTTGCTCAAGTCAGCCTCACTCAAATTAGCTCGCAACAAGTATGCACCACTCAGGTGAGCTTGGCTTAGATTAGCTTCGTACAGGTCTGATTTATAAAGGTAAGCTCCGATCATTTCTGCTTCGTACAAGTTTGCCTTACTGAGATCAGCCGCAATTAAGTTAGCTGCGATTAAATTTGCGAAACAGAGGTTAGCTCGAATGAGTTTTGCATAACCCAAATCGGCATCTCTCAAGTTAGCACCTCTGAGGTCAGTCCCAATTAGGTTAGCCTCACACAGGAAAGCGCCTTTGAGATTCGCCCCACTTAAATCCGCGCCAATCAGATTGGCATGACTCAGATCAGCTTGTGTCAGTTTAGCACCACTCAAATTAGCAACACTGAAGTTAGCCTCGCTTAAGTTAGCTTTCATGAGATTGGCTGTGTAGAGGTTAACGCCATTGAGGTCAGCGCCGCTAAGATCTGGTTCAATTTGGGGATGTTTCTTTCTCCACTGATTCCATGTGATTGCATCTGCTTGTAGTAAAGCTAGATGCTCAAAATTTGCCATTTTCTACTCCTGACGCTCACTCTGAGAATTTATCCGACCCGCTACATTTTCAATCGCCATTAATGCTCCTTGAGCACCTGCAAGAATATCCTGTTCTTGTCCACCCAAGTAAAGTCGTCCAAAGCTCCCTACAGGTTGAACTGCAAGAATGTTAATCGCTGCTGCTTTCTCTGCTTCATTCGCAGCCAGTGCAGCATAAGCAGCAGGCTCAACTTCTAATACATATAGGGTTTGCCCTGCTAACAGCATTTGTCCCCGGTTCGTGCGATTGAGAAGTTGTGCTTGGTAAGCATCTATATTGCGAATAATTTGGCTAGAAATGACACGTGGTTTGAGACATTCGTCTTTTTCGACTCCTAGTGTCGCCAAAATAGCTCGACCAGCAGCTCGCGTTTCGCCTTGGGAGCTAGAATGAATTTCCAATAGACCATACAGTCGTTCGACCACGAGTGCTCCTGGACGGACAGAGGCTGCTTTGAGCGCTACATCTGTAATGCGATTAATTTCGATACCAGGAGAGATTTCAATCCATAGTGATGTATCGCCTGGTAATGGCAAGAAACCTTGAGCGACTGTTCCCATATATGCTGCATGCTGAGGTTGCAGGTTGTCGAGAAATACGAAACTGCGTAGTTCTATTCCCAAGGTTGTCCTCTCCAGTCATAAGGGGAAAAGTAATTTATTGCAATATGGTGAAGTACCCAACACTAAACGGAATACCGTTATAGTGTGGGCTTCGCGTCTCATTCGCCGCTGCCGCCTCGTGTTGCCACGGATTGGTCTTACACCGCGTCTCTGGTATCTCTACCTTTATCCTTGCCTTGAAGGAACCCGCGCAGCCGTCCCACTCCCTGGGACAGTTTGATTGTTTTACGTACAATACAACTTGGCTTATTTTTACAGCAGGGCGTAACCTTACTAACCAGCGGTTATATTCTTCCCCTAATCTCTGATGTTTCTGCGGCAAGTATATTACTACTACTTTGAAGTTAGCCCTTATGTTCCATACAGTTAGGTGGGTCAGCGACCAATATCAGGATACATTATTCACAACCACGATTCCGGAAAGATTGACAATTCCTCTTACACCTTTTCTTCCGCTTTCTAACAGAAAGCATAAAGCCAAGATGCAATCGTCATTGCCCGCCTTATATCCCGGCGCTAAACGGAGTACCGTTGACGCATTGTCCCCTAAAATTTGGGCAGCCTTTATACAACGAGTACCTGTCTGCACCCACGAATCAACAAAACTTTTGCGTAGCGCCCCCTGCTGGGGCTAGGCTGCCCAAATTTTTACGTGTAAGACCCCGTATAGCGCGGGACTTACGACTAAGAAGTTAAGTTTAAACTACCATATGCAAAAACACCTGAAAAAGTTGCACCGAGCAGGTTCAGGATGCGATTCAGCTCAAGTATTATTCTGACTATTATTCTGACGATTATTTGCAATCATACGGATTTGGTATCAAAGGAATGCTTATACCGATGGTATCTGACATCTACCAAAAGTAGTATAATTTATAAGAAAAATCAACACACACTCATCGAAATAACTAACTTTTTCATTAAGTTTAAAAAAAATTAATATCTATAGTTGTCATGAATCATCAGGAAACAGCAAGACTTGAAGCCCTCCACCAATATCAAATTCTTGATACTGAACCAGAAGAAGCTTACGACAATATTGCTCAGTTGGCAGCTTTTATTTGTGATGTCCCCATAGTTGTAGTCAATTTTATTGATGAAAACCGCCAGTGGTTTAAGGCAAAAGTAGGTTTGGATGTACCAGAAATGCCTCGGACTGTCGGATTATCTTACCTTTGCCAACAACGAAGGGATGTGGTAGTTATTTCTGATACTTTGGCTGATGAAAGGCTGGCAAAGAATCCAGTAGTCACATCATATCCCTATGTGCGGTTTTATGCAGGTGTCCCCTTAATCACCCCAAAGGGAGATATAGTGGGGACTCTTTGCGCAATTGACCAAGTACCACGAGAATTGAGCCACAAACAAGTAGAAGCACTGGTAGCTTTGAGCCGCCAAGTCATTAGCGAACTGGAGCTAAGGCGTCATTTAGCTGAGGCGTCCCGTTTTGCCGAGGAACTCAAGCGAACTGAAGCATCTTTACGCGAAAGCGAACAGCATTTGAGGCTCGCATTGGAGGCTGCGAAACTCGGTTCCTGGGAGCTAGATTTGAAAACGGGCGATTTATCTTGCTCCAAACAATGCAAAGCAAATTTTGGTCTACCGCCTGAAACCAAGCTTTCCTATGATAAGTTGCACGAACGCATTCATCCCGAAGACCGCGCCTATATGCAGGAGTCTGTCAGACAAGCTTTAGAACAGCGGAAAGATTATGAGGCAGAGTACCGCAATATTTGGTCTGATGACAGCGTTCACTGGATACTAGCACGAGGTGCTGGAATTTATGATGCTGATGGTAACCCCACTCGCATGATTGGTGTCACACTTGACATCACCACTCGCAAACAAGCTGAAGAGGAATTGAAGCGTCAAACCAGGCGTTCTCAACTGTTTGCTGAAATCACCCTCAAAATTCGTCAATCTTTACAAATTGAGGCAATTCTACAAACGACGGTAACTGAAGTTCAAAAACTGTTACACGCAGACAGAGTTCTTATCTTCCGGTTGTGGGGAGATGGTTCCGGAACGGTGATGCAAGAGGCTGTGCTGCCTGGTTTTCCTGTTATTTTGGGAAAAAATATCCTTGATCCCTGCTTTACACAAGACTATCAAGAACCGTATCGTCAGGGGAAAGTGAGTGCGATAGCGAAGCGCTGCTGCTTTCAGCAGATCGCCGATATTGAAACAGCAAACATTCAACCTTGCCACAAAGAATTTCTCTTGCAGTTTGGTGTCAAAGCTAACCTCGTTGTCCCCATTCTTCAGAGGGACAACCTGTGGGGTTTACTCATTGCTCATCAGTGTGAGCGTCCCCGACAATGGAATCATGTAGAAATTGAGTTGTTGCAACAGTTAGCAGACCAAATCGGTATTGCCTTATCTCAAGCACAACTTTTGGAACAAGAAACCCGCCAACGCCAGGAACTGGCTCGTTCTAATGCAGAATTAGAACAATTTGCCTACATTGCTTCTCATGATTTGCAAGAGCCGTTGAGAATGGTTGCAAGTTACTTGCAACTTTTAGAGCGACGATATAAAGATAATCTCGATGCTAGGGCGAATGAGTTCATTGCTTATGCTGTGGACGGAGCACATCGAATGCAAACACTCATCAATGACTTGTTGACCTATTCGCGTGTTAGCAGTCGTGGTCAGCCCTTTGGACTAGTTGATTGCAATTATATTGTGAATTGCGTTCTATCCAATCTCAAAATTGCTCTTGAAGAAAGCAACGCAGTTGTCACCTGCGATACTTTGCCAGAAGTCATGGTGGACGCTACTCAACTGTCGCAGTTGTTTCAAAACTTAATAAGCAATGCAATTAAGTTCCGCAGCCAACAGCCACCTCAAATCCATATTAAAGCTGAACGTATAGACCAAAGGTGGCAATTTATGGTGCGTGATAATGGAATTGGCATAGAACCTCAATACTTAGAGCGCATTTTTGTCATTTTTCAACGTTTGCACACTAGAAATAAGTATCCTGGTACAGGTATTGGGCTAGCAATATGTAAGAAAATTGTAGAACGCCACGGTGGCAATATCTGGGTTGAGTCACAGCCGCGACATAGTACTAGTTTCTTCTTTACAATTCCTGATAGAACAGTAAACAAATTGTGAGCTTTGAATTGATCATGTCTATTGAGCTTTTGCTTGTAGAAGACAACCCTGGCGATGTGCAATTAACCCAGATAGCTCTCGAAGATAGCAAAATCTCCGTGAACTTGAATGTGGTGGAGGATGGCGTAGAGGCTATGGCATTCTTACGCAAACAGGAAAACTATACTAAAGTACCTACTCCTGATATCATCTTGCTTGATTTAAACCTGCCAAGAAAAGATGGAAGGGAGGTACTGGCAGAAATTAAGGCAGATCAAATCCTTAAACGCATTCCTGTAGTTGTTGTGACGACATCTGGGGCTGAGGAAGATATCTTAAAAGCTTACAACCTCTGTGCTAACTGCTACATCACAAAACCTGTTGACTTCGACCAGTTTGTCAAAATAGTACATTCAATAGAGAGCTTTTGGTTCACTGTTGTTAAGCTACCACCGGAGTGAGGAGATAGGGGAGACTTCCAAATCAAAAAATAACCAATCACGAGGGAGTGCAGGGGAACAGGGAGAAGGGAGCAGGGGACTAGGGGACTAGGGGACTAGGGGACTAGGGGACTAGGGGACT
>JAAUSC010000276.1 GCA_012031965.1 Scytonema sp. RU_4_4 | reverse complement strand
ACTGTAGAATTAGAAGTGCCGAAATCGATAGCAAACCAGCCTGGATATGTAATTTCTGGTTTTTTGCTTTGTTGACTGGTTCGGGTTTGTAAAAAGGTGTTGGTAGTGGCAATGGTAGAGTATCTCTCACTGGCATTTGTATGACGGTATCTTCGATGCTTGTATAAATCCATATATTGCACTCAGCCGTGGAGTTTTTGCTTCTAGATAAATTTGGGTTACCTGTTTCATCCGAGTCAAAATACTCTACAGTGACTTGCAAAGTGCAGTTCACACCTGCTGGTAATGGTTCATTCCACCTACAATCAGTTTGCTTTAATCGCTGTGGTGTCGAAAGTTTAAGTAATGTCGTTGTACTAAAGTTAACGCTTTTATACGCTGATTGTATTTGTGCTGCTAAGTCTTCTGGTGTTCCACTGACAGAAATATCAATTCGGGAGATATGAGGTAAGTTAAAACTCTCAGTCGGTTTGATTTCAATAACAGGTAGGAGTAATAAGTCATTATCTTTTTTACGCAGTTGGTAGCGGTTTAAAAGCTCAATTTTAGCACCCATTTTATCTATTCCTTGAAATTTCTTTATGGTTAGTAGTTAGCAAGCCTCTTGCAAAAGTCAAATTTGGAGAAAATGAAACCACAATGCACCCGAGATGCACACAGATTTATACAAACAGATTATTTCTCTGTGTTCATCATCTCTGTGCATCTCGCGTGGTTCTAAATATCCATTCATCATACTATTGCAAGAAGTCTAGTCATGAAATGATGAGTGGTTTTTTATGAATGACTAAAGACTAACCAATTAACTAATGACTCATCTCTTGTGGATAGGAAATTGTTGGAATTTGAGAAAGAGTTTCTAGCCAGGGTGGAATCGGGGTGGAGGTTTGCTCTTGTGCAGATGATATATATCTCAGTAAAGGTTCGTGTTTCGATTTTAAAAGTTCTTGGAGATTGTCTACAATCTCTTTCAAAGCTCTAGAAAACGAAGATTTGACCTGTTTAGTTAACTGACTCACATACTGCACAAGATGCAACCCTGCACTAGTCGTTATTTCATCTCGCAGACGTAAAACGGCAATTTGATGATTAAATGGTCTAGGAGGAATAGGAAATTGTTTATCAGGACTCCAGTCAAAAATTTGACCGTTCTGATGTTTGTCGTCCTTGCGTGCTAGAGGGAATAAAGTTTCAGCATGAATAGGAGCAGCACTACCCGCAAGCCCACTGTGTTGAATGATGAGATTTTGCCATTTCACAGCGGGGTCAACAGCACGCAAGAGGTTTCTGAAAATACGAACTTGGCTTTTTCCAAATTTTTGTTCAATTTGCTGTTCTTTCTGTGGTAGCAAAATAACACTGAGTTTTTCGCGTTCGAGTTGTACATCAGTAGATAATTTGCTGAATAAATCTGTTACAGCCTCTGTCGTTTGCTCATGGGCAAAAGCTTGCATTTCTTGAATCGTGTTGACAAATGCTGCATAAAAATCATCGCTTTTTGTCGGAATAGAATCGTCTACTTCGTCTTCTTCAAAAAAGCTTTCATTTTTTGTCAGAGATATTGTTCCATTTTGGGTTCTATCAAAAAGTAAAGTCCACTCGCTCCAATCAAAGAAGATTTTATTCGTTAATTCACTCTTAACAACATCGCTGACTGCTACACTATGACGGTTTTTCAAAATCGGCTGCTTCTCTAAATCGTCTTGAAATTGTCTGTAGGTTGTTACGACATTTTCAATCGCTTCCCGCAGAGTGAAAAAAGCAGAACTTTCCTCAACTGGTATGTAAGCTGGAATTTCCTCAAGCAGATTTTTAAGGTTATTCTGCTCTTTGCGTAAAGCCTCAGCAGCTTTTTGAGTGTCTTCTACAAGTTGTTTCATACCATGGAGAGCAGCATGTTCTCTGAGTAATGAACGCAAGGAACCAATACCACCATCTTCAACATAGTCACTCAATTGTTTGTGCAGGATACTAGAAGGAGGTATCATTTCACTCAATTGCTGCCATTTCTTGCGCAGTTGCGACTCTTCTGGTTTATTGGGTTTGTCTAGTTCGCTCAAGAATTCTGTTGAGCAAACTTGCAACAGAGAAGAAAGTTCTGCGAGTCTAGTCAATCCATAAAGTTGCGACAACAAAACAATATTCTTTTTTTCTGTTGTCAAATTGTTCGCACTGGCGATCGCCAGTTTGAGAATACTCAGATGATCCAAAACAGTTTCTTCTGAAAGTAGAATCTCATAGAAAAGCTCATCAATGATGCGTTCGTCGCTGCTTGTGAGGGGAAGTTGATTGAAACGCCCCACACCAACAATAATACGATCTCTCAGGTCCTGTCCCTTATACCGTTCCAGCATACTGCGGATTTTTGCTGCAGTCACACCGCCAGGATATCGACCATTGAGTAGCAATAGGATAGTTTGTACATCTGTGAGTTCCCGCAAAGATAAAAAAGCATCTCGCACACCAGAGTCAGCAGCTCCCAACCCTGGAAAGTCTAAGAGAATAAATTCATTTGTCCCTTGTAAAGAAGACAAATCCCAAATTTCTTTTGACACTTCAACTGTGACATCTACACGCCGAATCAGCGAGAAGCTATTTTGCAAGTCTTGAGCCGATGGCTGTGTTAAATTCTCCCAGCGTTTGGGAGCAGGCGGTAGAAGGTCAAAGCTGAGTTCTAAGATATTTATCGGTGGTTCTGCAAGCCTTAGCCCCTTTTGAGCAGTCGTGTTGTCAATCTGATAACTTTTCCCACAGATATCTTCTTTGTAAACGTTGTAAGTACGGACGAAACTCACGAGTTCTCTGATGATAGAGCGTAATTCTAAGCTTTGCAGCTTCCATGCTTGCTCACACCACCTGAGGATACCATAAATATCAACTTCTCTTGTCGGATGTAAACTTTTGAGAACTGCAAGCTGCTCTGAAGAAAGCTCTGCGGCTTTTGCTCGTTGCTGGGCTTCTTCTAGCATAAAGCGCAGGCACTCTTTTACCCCTTCATTAGAAAGGTATTCAACTGTAAACTGACTAATTTTTGTTGTTTTAAAGTCGCTTTGTTGAACAAGGTGGATAGCAGTCACGTTACCCGTGGTGGGGGTTTCACTGACTGGTAAAGCATCTGCGTAGCCAATCAAACTTCCTAAAAGTAAAGTTTTTCCACTGCTGAATTCCCCCATGATGCCGATTTTAACTGGTGAGGATGCCAATTGCACTGTTCTTTGAGCAGACTGCTGAAGACGCTGGATACTTTCATGAAGACTGTTAGGAACCCAACTCTCTTGGGGAGGTGGATTCTGTGAAACCAACTCAAGACTTTGGATGACAGATTCCCCATACTCTTTGTAGCGGCGCAATTTCTCTACTGCCATATCGCTTTTCATACAATTTCCACAACTCAAAACCAAAATAATTTTTCCGTACTTCGATGACCACCAAACTCTAGCTGAATATCCGTAAATACTCAATTTTACAGCACGAACCACAGCCGTAAGTCAGTCGGCACGATAAAACCTATCTATGTTTAGTTTTGTAAAAAACTATGGAATGAGCGACTTCTTAAACCATTGCTTACTTTATATTTCGTTACATAGGTTGATTTTTCAACGCCGATGAACAGATCTGGGAGGACATTCGAGAAAACGACTTTTACGATCGAATATTAAAGTCAATATCCAAAGTAGGAAATGAACTTTGTAAGGGACTTGTAGACCTTGCTGCTGACCTGGGACATCTGCGTTCTGTGATCGATTTTCCACATTTGAAAATTAGCTCTTTGAATGCAGCTTAGTGTTTGAATACAACTCAGTATCACAGGTGATTATTTGCTTTATTCTATTTTCTTCAAAAAACCTTTAACTTGTGATGATATTTCAAGTTATATTTGTTGATATGATATTATGTCGCTATACTTAATCTACCATAAAAAAAACAACGGTAATACTACTATCTAACAGGACAAAAAGATAGAAATTGGGAACACCTGGGTGCAACTTCCAAGAGAAAAGAGGTAATTTTTCATTAAGGGAACTTACGTAATGCAACCAGGACCTCCAAGCTTTACGAATATTGCTGAAAAGTTAATAGTGTTAAGCCAGCAACGAGCCACTGGAGAACTGATTTTTTCATCAGGGGTTAATCAGTGGCATCTGTATTTCTTCTTGGGACGTTTGCTATATGCTACAGAAGGAGTTCACCGTGTTCGTCGTTGGCACAGGGCAGTCATGCAAGAATTCCCTGACTTAACATTTGATATTCCTTATCTAAAAGAAGATGAGCTATGGGAATATCACTTACTGAACCAGGGTATCAATCAAAATCAGGTAACTTTAACGAAGGCAAAAAGTATTATTGAACAAATTGTTCAAGAGGTTTTATTTACCCTAGTTGTTCATTCCGACTTGAGAGCCTTTTGGTTGCCCAAAAAACAGTATCCTATTGCTCTGATAGAGGTCAATCAATCATTATACACAGCTATTGCTCTGTGCAAGCAATGGCGAAGCATGGGTTTAGAAACACTTTGCCCTGACAGAGCACCAATTTTTAAAGAGTCCGTTTTTGAGCAAAATTTAAACATTTCTAAAACGATCTTTAGTCTCAGCCAGCTACTGAATGGCGAAAACACTATTTGGGATATTGCCTTACAGATGAGACAAAGTGTGATCACAGTGGGAAGTACCGTACAGAATTTGGCACATCAGGGTGTTTTAGATCTCTTAACCCTCCCAGACTTACCTATTTCAATTGCACTAACGATATCAGCGCCCTCGTTCAAACAACCAACCCAACCTTCGGATATTCTTGTTGATCACAAAATACAAACTCCGTCGTCTCAACACTTTTTGCCCAACTCACTAACAGAGACTCACCTCCACCCGACTCCACAGTTAATAGAACTCACCAAGGATAAGAAAAACGAGTTTGCTCATTCACCTCCAGTCACTTACTCTCAGTCAATCTCGGACTCTCCAAGCATCAACTCGCAATCTAAAGAGACGACCTCGTTAGTTGCCTGCATAGATGACAGCAACGCCGATAATCTT
Source organism: Scytonema sp. RU_4_4 (assembly GCA_012031965.1). Lineage (GTDB taxonomy): Bacteria > Cyanobacteriota > Cyanobacteriia > Cyanobacteriales > Nostocaceae > Brasilonema. The sequence continues at coordinate 2,480 of JAAUSC010000276.1, read as the reverse complement.
ATAATGGGTGACATTCTTACCCAAGCTGGGTATAGGTTTATCAATATTCAAGATCCAGTGACAGCACTACCAATCTTGCTAGAGTATAAACCAAGTTGCATTTTCTTAGACTTGATGATGCCGATCGCCAACGGGTATGAAATCTGTACTCAAATTCGTCGCGTGTCAATTTTCAAGAACACACCTGTGATTATTCTTACTAGCTGTGACGGTATAATCGACAGAGTAAGAGCAAAGATAGTTGGCTCTTCCGGCTTTTTAGCAAAGCCAATTACCACAGAAAAAGTACTAAAAATCTTACAGAAGCATCTACCAACTCCCATGAGAGTTCAATCTACTTATCGACAAACAGTTCAAGTTTAGCAAGTTTAGTTTGTAGATGAGCAGATTGGCATCCAAAGTAAAGTTAACAGAACAGATGAGATACCAAGTGTTGACATTTCAAAACTTAATAGTTTTGCAAGAAGACCATGACAAAGAAGTCAGGAATCTGAATCAGAAATTCAGAACTTTGTATTCTAAGTTCTGAATTCTTACTATTCTTATTCAGATGCTCATGATTTCAATGTCACAGAACCAACTGAAAAATATACTCTTGTATACAGGAATGAATGTTTGTTATGACAACAGTTCTCTTAGTTGAAGATAGCTTGACAGAAACTGAAGTGATCACTCGTTATCTCAGGCAAGCAGGTTTAACGGTTTTCACTGCTTGTAGTGGTGAAGAAGCGCAGATAAAATTACAATTCCAGACGCCTGATTTGGTTATTATCGATGTCATTTTACCAGGGCAAAGTGGGTTTGAATTATGCCGTACACTCAAAACCAATGCCAATACCCAACGAATTCCAGTCGTTATATGTTCAACCAAAGGAACTCAAGCTGATATACTTTGGGGTACAATGCTAGGAGCTGATGCTTATATACCTAAACCTGTCAATCAGCAACACCTCGTTCAAACAATTGAACAATTGACTTCAGGTTTTCAACATTGGCGCGGGCAAACCATTTAGTCATTCGTAATTATTGCTGCTTAAGTTGTTAATCTAGTAGTCATTATTAATGACGGTTTGTCACTAAAAAATTTATGCAGACAGAGCCGAAATCTGTACTCACAGTGACTAGTCTTGAGCCACTAGAACTAGATCCACTCCCTCCAGAAACTAACCTTTCTAAATTGCTTTGTTTTCCCCTTGGACTTCAAGATAGTGCGCTATTACCTCTAAAACAAATTGCAGAAATTATTAGGGTTAATTTAGTAGAAATTCTACCTGTTCCTGAAATGCCAAGCTGTATTTTAGGAATTTGCAATTGGCGAGGAGAAATGCTGTGGCTTTTAGACCTAAACCATCTTGTTGGATATCCTGTGCTGACTACCGGAGTCACTCGCATAGCAATAGTCGTCATGGTTAACGAACAAGCTGTAGGTCTGGTAGTACCGCAAGTTGATGACATTGAGTTACACGACTTGCAACAACTGCAAAAAGCGTCAGCTGGCTTATTTCCTCCCAAACTCCTACCTTTTGTTCTGGGTGCTTTACCTAATGGTAAGACGGTGCTAGATGTCACAGCAATTACTCAGTGTCCCCTGTGGCAAAGACACCAAAAGTGAAGGAGTCAGGAGTCAGGAGTCAGGAGCGGAGCCACCAGACGCTCCGCCTCCGGTCAGAACACTAAATTCTTTATTTCCTCCTTCTGAGTCAAGAATTGCTGTATTCCGACTTCTTCTGCAAGTTGATAACTGATAACTGATAACTGGTAACTGATAACTGGTAACTGATAACTGGTAACTGGTAACTGGTAACTGGTAACTGAAATAATCCCCAAGGACTGAAATATGGTATTACAGGATTTTGAGCAAACCAAGCAGATATTTGATTCCCAGTCCAAAAATGGCGATGTAAAAACAGCAGAGTTCATAAGTCATTTTGAACCACAGCAAGCTTTTGAATTAGTGAATGGGATTAAAGCAGACCTCCAACAAATAGGAGATTCGCTTAAACCTGAGGTTCATCAGAAAGTTCTCCTGCTGGAAAAGTGGGTTCAACAGTTGCAAACAGGATATCCATCTCATTTAGCTGTCGCTTGTGAGCAACATGTAAAGCAGACTCGGCAAAAGTTATTCACCGTTTTGGCTCAGATGCGCCAAACAGAAAATGTTGACACCTTGTTGAGAACGACAGTGACTGAGGTTCGTAAGCTTTTACAGGTAGACCGGGCGCTCATCTACCGTTTCAGTCTGAAAGCAATGGTACTGTGATCGCCGAGTCAATGGTAGTGGGTTTTACTCCGAGTCTAGGGGAATCTTTGAGTGCGATCGCCTTTGGTTGTGAAAATCGACAGAACTACGAGCAACACCAAGTCGTTATCCAAGAAGATGTTTACGAAAAAGTCAAGAGTGCTTATCAACTCCAACTACTGAAACATTTTCAAGTCCAAGCCAGTTTAAATCTACCCATTGTCATAGACGGACAAGTATG
>JAAUSC010000073.1 GCA_012031965.1 Scytonema sp. RU_4_4 | reverse complement strand
CCTCGCTTTTTACTGCGTAAAAATCTTTCCCTCTCCTTAGTAAGGAGGAGGGATGCCGACAGGGCAGGGTAAAGTAAACACGTATGAATGCAACACGCGTATCATTCCACAACCCAACTCACCGACGACTGCCAACATCATCACACAGGTTGCGATCGCCATCCTGAACACTAGGGTTATACTTCAAATAATCATGCGCCCAAGCGCAACCGCGTGCCAGTAAGTCATCCAAATCCAGATTCCATAAGCGTACCGTCTTGTCATCACTGCCAGAAGCAATCGTTTTGCCATCCGGACTAAATGCCACGCTCCAGACAGACTTGCTATGCCCACTGAGGGTTTTGAGTAGCTCCCCGTTGAGATTCCACAACCGTACCGTGTTGTCAGCACTGCCAGAAGCAATCGTTTTGCCATCCGGACTAAATGCCACACTGTTGACATAACCGCTATGCCCTTCAAGTCGGTTGCGTTCCCTTATCCCATAAACAACCTGCTGGAGAGTAGCAACTGCTTTCATGCGGTTACCTGGTTCTATATCCTTGTCCAAATGTTTGACTTGTTGACTTGCTTTCAAGCCTTCTACCAAAGCCTCAAGATTAAAATTTGAGGCAAACAAGTTTTCTGAGGTTAGACTTTGTGCGAAAATTTCTGCATTGACTTGCCCTTTTTTCGCTTCCGCTTTTGCATTATTTGCTTCCTTTTCTCGTTGTTGGGCAACATTTCGCTGTTTCTGCGCTTCTTGCTGACGTTGCACGGCTAATTTTTCAGCAGCTTTGGTTTTGTTGAGAGCATGAGCTATTTGTAATTGACGTTGTTCAGCAAGTTGACGTTGTTTTGCTTCCGCTTGTTGAGCGACTTGGGTTTTAGTGAGAGAATCAGTTAGCTGTACTCCACGTTGTTCAGAAATTTGGCGTTGTTGTTCGGCAAGTTGACGCTGTTTTGCTTCCGCTTGTTGAGATGCTTCCGCTTGCTTTTGAGCTGCTTGTGCTTCCTTGGCGCGTTGTTGAGCTAATTGCTCCTGTCTCTGGGCATTGTTAGCCTGATTCTTTGCCTCATTGCGTTGCTCTTCTGCTTCTTGTTGCTGGCGTAATGCTTCTTGTCGCTGATTGACTGCTGCTTGACGTTGCTCGTTAGCATATAGCGCCATCGCGCCCATTGCAACGGAAAATATTAACCCTCCCGCGAGATAGGGTAATAACGGCTTATAACGCTCCCACCAATCCCGCAAGTTCAACGGCAAATGTTGATTCACCCACTTTAAATCAAACACTTGCTGATAAATTCGATTCCGCACCTTCAAAGCAGCATTCTCGCGCCGCACCACACCGGAAAGCTTGAGATGAGATTTAACTATCGACTGCTCCTCATCCGGAATCGACTTACCCCGGCGAATCTCTCGATAAGTACTCAAAACACCTTCTTTATCTGGTGCGCGTTTAGTCAACATATCGCGCACGAACTGCAAGTTATTATCTTGCTCACTCATTGCACCCAAGAAAGTGCTGCTCACCAAACTGTCAACATCAGCTTTTGACCAACTTTTCTTATCCTGCTGACTAACAATACAACAAAGCCGCTGCGATAAATATGGATGCCCACCAGTCCACTCCAACATCCATCTCAGCAGCTGTTGCACTTCCTCCGTATCCAATCTCAGTCCATCTCCTAGCGGCTTTGCTTCCTCAAAGGTGAAATCAGTCAAATCAACGCGCTGACCAATATTGAATGGTGTACGCTTAGGATCGCGTATCAAATCACCCGGAGTTGCGACACCAATCAGAACAAAAGAAAGACGCTGAAATTCTGGATTTGAAGCGCGAGCAACGTAGAGAAAGCGAATAGCAGCAAAAAAATCGTCAGTAAAATCTAGGCTGAGTGTCGTATCAATTTCATCAACAAAAATCACGACAGGTGAAGCAACTTCTTTGAGCAAAACCTCCTGAAAAAATGAAGTCAACCGCTGTGTAAAACCCAGATGAGAGCGTTCTTGCCACCACTGCACTACATCTGTATCTAGCATCAGGGTTCCTTCAATAATTGTGAGTAACCCCAGATACCATTGTTCAGCAGTCACCTGCACGCCCACCTGAGTCAAATCAATCGTAACCGTCTGAATTTCTTCGTCTGCCAGTTGTTCAGCAGTCCGCACCATCAAACTTGACTTGCCCATTTGGCGTGACGTGAGAATGTAAGCAAACTTATTTTCCCGACACAGCGCCAGCAATTCCTCATCAGCTTTGCGAGGAATGTAGACACCATTTTGGTTGGCTTGCACAGTACCGCCAACAGTGTAGATGCTTGGGTTGTGTCGAGTTTCATTCATAGATAGAATTTATAGAACGAACCGCAGAGGGCGCAGATAGGGAAAAGAGTAAGTTATCTGTATGAATGTAATTTAGTAAGTAGATGGGTCTAAATAAATATAAGATAGTCTGTCATTGCGAATGGAGCGGAGCGGAATGAAGCAATCGCTGCAGACTGGGATTGCTTCGCTTCACTTCGTTCCGCTGCCCTCCGGGCACGCTGCGCTAACGCAATGACAAGTATTAGGGTTACTCACGCAAGTTCTCCCGGAAATACTCGGCATAAAGCTGACAGCGTGGCAAAACTACCCGTCCTTCTTCGCATACCAAACCCGCACCTCGCAGCCGCCAGAAGATGCGCTTATCTTCGCAGGTATTTTGGCGAATGATTTGCAGCAGTCCTTGGATCAATTCTGTTTTATCATGTAGCAGCGAGAGATGCCGACGCAGATGCTCCCCAAAGGGACCACTGTCAGCCGTTGTATTGGCAAACAACTCTGTTGTGGAAATTTGCTGAGTGGCGACTAAGTAAAGTGCCCGCCGGACTAAGTAAGGATGTCCACTCAACAGCAATATCAATTGTCTTTCTTCACTGGAGTTGAGAGGTGAACCGTGACGATGATTGAGGTCAGCAACTTGTTCTGGTGTAAAATCTTGTAGTGAAATCACCTGACCTACATTAAAAGGTGATTGGTTAAGGTCGTCAATCAGCTGATAAGGTTCAGTGGAAGTTACCAGTGTTAAATCCAGCTGCTTCCAAATGGGCGTCGTAGCGCGGCTATTGTGCCAACTCCGCAACATCCCAAAGAAATCATTGCGAAAATCAGCATCAAAAACCTTATCCACTTCATCCATTGCCAAAACCAGGGACTTCTTGCCCAACTCTTTTAAAATATGGCGTTGAACATAGCGCGTGCAACGCTGACTGTTTCCCAGTGGCGTCTTCCAATACTCCTCCACTCGGTCTTCCATTTCCAACTCATACGTCAGCCAGCTGCAAAACCCCCGAAAGAAAAGTTCAGCATCTGTGAGGGCGGCTTTGTCAAAAAGTTGGAAATCCAAAAACGCAACTCGCTTACCCGCATTTACCGCAGCTTCAATTGCGCGAATCAACAGCGAACTCTTACCAACTTGTCTTGGTCCTTTGATGGCGATAGTGACTCCTCGCTGTGCAATTGTCGTGAGGGCGATCGCATCTGATGAACGTTCCACATAAAATGCAGATTGGCTGTCCATCGTTCCTTCTGGCATTTCCAACGCCACTGGCTGCGCTGAAGAAAAAGGTCGAGGAAAAGCTGAAGGTTCACTCACCTCAAGCAAGTAATCTTTGGCTTGCACCTTATCAATTGGTAATTCGCCGCCCGATATAGCTTGAGTCAACTCTGCTATCAAGCGTGGCGTATCCTCCTCACTTTGCCAGAAAGCCCAGTTTATCTTATTAAGATAAGCACTCAAAGGATACTGAAACGGCTCTCGATACGCCAAACGCACCGGGAGAATAACAGGATGTCCTCCTTGCACTTGCGCCATCTCGTGCGCCATCCGAATTTCTTGCTCTACCATCTCGCTGTAAACTGAGCGAGACGAAAGGAAAACAATGAGAAAATCTGCTTGACGAATTTCCCCTTCAATGCGTTCAGCCCAGCGCGTACCAACGAGCATTAGTTGGTCGATAAAAACCTCGTGCTGCTGCGACAGCGCTTGAAAAACTTGGGAAGCAACTGCTTCATCCGGCTCAACATCACGCTTGTAGCTGAGAAAGATGCGCTGGGGCGTCGTGTTCTGTGCGACGGGATAATTCAGCGATTTTCTTTTCAGCACAGGGATTTGGTTTTCTTTCAAACTAATAAGCTGAGAGCAACCTAACTCATAGGCAAACTCAACTTCTTCCCCAGCCGCTAAAGCATCGTAAAACGCGACAGCAAAATTAACAGCAGCTTTATCTCCTATCTCCCGATTCATCCCAATCACATACTGAATGTGTTGGCTAATCGCCTCTGCTTGCACCTGGGAGTAACAAGCATTCAGCAGAACACACTCAACTCCTTTTCTGGCAAATAGCTTAAACATACTCGCCAACGCATCTGCTTGCACACACGCTATCTGCCCCGTCTCATCCTCCAGGACAATACCATCTTCCCCAGCACCGTGTCCGCAAAAGTGTACAATCTGGGGTTGAGTGTCGAGGATTGCCCGATAGAAGTCGCGAGAACGAACTGCCCATTTTTGCTCTAACTTAAACAATTCTCGCTTATTTGCCCGTCGCAATCCCTCATCAATTTCCCGTACCTCTTCATCCAGTCGCAACTGGGAAGTGTTTCTTGGATTCGCCGCCAAGAGCAAAATTATTTTGATACGGGTGTTTTCACTCATAACGCGAGGATGGAGGAATTCAAAATGGACTGCGTCCTTGCACTCTACGGAAATTCAAAATCAAGAAAACCAGTGCTAGCGATTACTTCCTTCGGTGGTACAAGATGACCTATCTTTTGCTTGGCGTTCTATGCGCAGCAGGCGCACGCTACGCGAAGGCGTTTTGGCGGTTCGTTAAAACGAAGCGGGCTGGACAGCCCGCACTACTAAATAAAATAAATTTACACATTTGGGATGCTTCCTACATCATTACTATAGATGAAACCCAAATGAACTTATGCACAAGCAAGGAGAACCTTATTTCTTTTGAAAAAGCCGCCGTTTCCGCCTCTTTTCAGCTTCTTCTTGCAAAGGTACGACTTCAGCTTCACTACTCTGACGTGCGACGCGAATGAGCAAACTAGCCGCCATCAAACTAGCAATCATTGAATTTCCACCATAACTAAACATAGGCAATGGCAATCCAGTGGTTGGCATGGCACCTGTAGTCACAGCAATATGGAGTAATGATTGTCCTACCATCAAAATTGTCACGCCGATCGCCACTAATCGATGCACTGGATGCTTTGCTTTGAGAGCGACAATTAATCCTAAGGTGGCGTATAAAGCAAGCATTGACAACAACACTACAGCACCAACAAAGCCAAACTCTTCAGCAAACACTGCAAAAATAAAATCAGTGTCCTGAATTGGTAAATAAAACTGCTTTTGTTGAGAAAGCCCAAACCCAGCACCCCATTGTCTACCAGAACCCACTGCTAACAAACTTTGTACCAGTTGATAGCCATCCCCAGTTGCATCAGCCCAAGGATTAAGGAATGACAACACCCGCTTACGCTGATATTCCTTGATACTGATACTGAGCATTGCCAACAACACTCCCCCAATTGCTGTTCCTCCTAAATACTTGTAAGGTAATCCAGCAGCAAGGGCAATAAACCAAATCGTCATACCACACAGTGCAGTTGTGCTCAAGTTGGGCTGCGCCAAAATACCTAAGAGAACTAGACCAAAAATACCCAACCAAAACAAGCGAACACGCGGACTCAGCTTTTCCCACTGACCAAAAAGTCGCGCACTTTGCAACACCAAAAAAGGTTTAATGAGTTCAGAGGGTTGAATTGGAATCGGTCCTAAAGCTATCCAGCGGGATGCGTCAAAAGCCTTTTTTCCCAACCCTGGTATCAAAGTCACGAAAATCAACCCCAAAAGCAATATCACAAACCAATGGGATATGTTTAAAATCCTACGCAAAGGCAAATGAACAACAATATTGAAGACTATTAAACCTACTAGTACCCACAAGATTTGACGCTTAAAGTAGTACAGTCCGTCATTATGACGAACATCAGCTACGGCATAGGATGCTGAAAACAGCATGACTAACCCCACAAACAGCCAAACCAGTGTTAACCAGCGCAATAAACGCGCCTCTAATGCCCAGCTGGACACGGAGTCATCAAAGAATAAAGTTAGGCGGCGTAAATTCACGATTAATAAAACTTAAAGTGTCAAGGTGTAATCGTTTGGAGTTGACGTTAATGATACCAAGTTGTACTCAAACAAGAGAGAACTTTTGAGATTGGGTGTGGGATATGGTATGTATAATTTGCAATCACAAAAAAAGAAATGACTTAATACCTTGACAAAGCCAAGCTAATTTGCTAGAGAAAAGGTTAATTTTTATTTCAGGATAAGATCAATGGCACGGCGTATGTATACTTCCACTGGCTCATTGCTCGGCTGGAAAACCAGTGCGTAAAGCATAATTCCACTTATCAGGTCAAAAACCATATCACTGTCTGTCTCTGCTTGGATTTCGTATCTTGCCTTAGCCCGTTCAATCACAACATGAAAAGCTTGGCGTCGTGGCTGGAGGTATTTTGTCCAATAAACTTGAGCAAACTGAGGACTACTGGAAGCAGCACCAATAATCATGGCAAGAATTTGACGACCGAGAGGCGTGAGAGTCGTTTTCACAGCACTCTCAATAATGCAGTCTAAGTCTCCCCAAAGTGTACCTGTCTCAGGAATCTCTATCTCTTCTCGAAGACTCTCAATCGCATCTGCAACGAGTTCTTCTTTGGAGCGGTACCGTCGATAGATTGTAGTTTTGCCAACACCAGCATGAGTGGCGATCGCATCAATACTGACACGTTCGTAACCTACTTGAGCTAACAAATCGAGGGTTGACTGGAGGATGGCTTGATGAGACTGAGCACTGCGTGGTCTTCCTGGTTGTTTTTTCGCGGATTCGTTCATGCAATGACGAAAGAAAATTCCTTCTTTAGCAGAGTATGGCTAGACTTGATACTGGCAAAAGGTTACGATACGATAAAGTATCGTAATTAGTTGGTGCAAATTATGATTCAACGTACTCGTCCTCAATATACCTATAAAAACAGCACTCAGACCCTACGACAAGGATTAGAGGAATATTACGCTGTGAACTCGGATTTTACCCATCCAAATCAGATGCCGCCCGATTTCGCTAAAATCATGCTTGCTCATGATGTCAGCCATGTCGTATTTGGCTGCGATACTGATATGTACGATGAGTTAAAATTGCTGCCTTTGACCTTTCTTGCAAGTGACTTCAAGTTTCGAGACTGGCTACGCGAGCGCAAGAACCCGGCAGTAGACGTAATGTATGATGACTTGGTGAAGCGTCAAGGTTTACTATGGTTGTATGTTTCGATACTGGCAGTCTTACCGCGATTCTTGCCAGAGCTCGTTGTGATGTGGTTCAAGACTCGCGGTTCACGAAAGTACTATCCGTTTTTTGATTTTGAAGCGCTACTTGAGCGCTCTGTGTTAGAGATTCGCCAAGAGTTTGGTCTATTACCACTTCTTTCGTCAAAAAAAAGCAACGAAATCCAACTCCAAGCAAATTTAGTCAAGTAGGAGAAAAGTCCTGCTGAAATTTAGTACTTTCTATCTATGACAATAAAGGTAGATTTAGGACTTTACCCTCATTTCAAAAAAAATATAAATCCCTATGATTTTAGATGTCGAACTTGATAAATTGGCAACGGGGTTATAATGAAACTCAAACTTATAGGAATGTTGTTTCCAGTCATTGGGCTTGCTTTTGTAGCTATTCCTTTAGGCGTACAAGCTTTACCCACTCTACAAAATCAAGTTTTGCAGGCGCAAAACTTTCCAAATCCAGGAGCGGGTCAACCTCCAAATTTAAACTTGAGTGATGACCAAAAACAGCGCTTGGAAGAGATTCACAAAGAAACCAAGGAAAAAATTGATGCTGTTCTGACATCGGAACAACGGCAGACATTAGAAGAAAAAGCGGCTCAAATGGGACACTCTAGAGGTAGGATCCAAGGTGGTGGACCTGGTGTTCCTATGCCTCCCCCAGGAGAAGGCAATGATCCTTTGGCTGAACTAAATCTCAGCAATGATCAAAAAGAGAAAATTCAGGAGATTGCGCAGTCGTCTGAAGAAAAAGTTAAATCAGTTTTTACTGATGAGCAGCTGCAACAATTGGAGCAAGTTCGGCAAAATATGCCCAAGCGACCTTCGCCAAAGCAAGGGTCATCAACGTGACGCTCTTACACTGTACCGAAAGTCAAGTGTAGGCTTCTAGCAGGTTTCCGTTTTTAGAGCTTCCTTTAAAGTACTCGTATCCTTTAAAGTTATAGCGATTCTCGTTTGTATAAAATACACAAACATGTGTAGAGACGTTCTGGTGGAACGTCTCTACTGTTGTATTGCAAGCAATTGAAAACCGCAATCACAGTCCAAAGTGCAAAGTGAAAACCCACAGCAAACAAAAAAGAGGTCTACCTGACCTCTTTACAACTCCCTAAAATTTGTCTTCGGTATGCTGAGCCTAATTCAATGGAATCCAGAGAGTTGTGTTTCCCCAAGTTGTCAGGTTCTTAAGAGTGCTTGCGTAAGTATTATGGGAAGTTATACGCAACCTTCAAAAAGAAAACATCAAGGTAGGCTAAAGACTGCATCGGCGGCTTTCATCTCTGACTTGAAAGCACAGGGTTTTTAGCCAGCCGTCCTTATAAAAATGACATTAGAAATGACATTAAGCTAAACCAGTATTAGCTCCTCGCTTACCAGTAGCTAACTCTACTTTGACGATTGTGCCACCCATTTTTTGAATCCGTTGCTGTTCACTGAACCAATTTTCGTAGGGAACAAGTTTAGTGAAGTAGGTGTTTTGCAGTTCACGCTGAGTACGAGTTCGGGTTTTGCTAGGAACACAAGCAGTCACTTTAAACAACCTTGCCATGTTTTGATATCTCCCTTATAGCGATGTGGAAAGATGTGGAAATTTTTTTATTTCAAAATTCTGAGTGGATATTTTTCTCTAATCACTCAAAGGCTGGAAATCAAGCATCAATACTAGACCTCTAACACTCATCATACATAAGTATTTAGCAAGATAAGCGATTAAATGTTCTAGCACTCACGATTGATTTCCAGACCTTACCTAATAAAGCCGCACTGAAATTCTCAAGTGCAACCTAGCTTTTAGCTTAAGCCAGAGGAAATATAGTCGAAGTAAACACCCATTTCCTTACCAGCATCAGGACCTACCAAGCTAGCTGTCACTTCCTTCATAGATTGGATAGCTTGCACAGTAGCGCCAACGGGTACACCTAAGGAGTTGTAGGTTTCTTTCAAACCATTCAACACGCGCTCATCTAGGATAGATGGGTCGCCTGCCAACATAGCGTAGGTAGCATAGCGGAGGTAGTAATCTAAGTCGCGGATGCAAGCAGCATAGCGACGGGTAGTATACATGTTACCGCCGGGACGGGTAATGTCAGAGTACAGCAGGGATTTAGCCACAGCTTCTTTGACGATTGCAGCAGCGTTAGCAGCGATAGTTGAAGCCGCACGTACGCGCAGTTCGCCAGTAGAGAAGTAGCTCTTGAGTTTTTCTAAAGCACTGGTATCAAGGTATTTACCTTGAACGTCCGAAGAATTAATAACAGCGGTAATTGCGTCTTGCATGTTGTTATTTCCTTATTTCCAACCTTATTGCAACACTTGTGTTTCAGCAGGGAAACAGGTTTACCCTAAAAGTCTTGAGTTTCGCAGAGCGTAGACAAGGTAGCAGCTTCTCACGTTGAGTGGAACTTAACTATCACGCCAAACGCCAGCGCTCAGACTTTACCCCATAGCACCGACTACGTAGTCGAAGTAAGCGCCAGCTTCAGCAGAATCTTCAGCAGACAACAGAGAGCCAGCAGCGCTCTTCATCGCGTTAACACCAGCAGCAACGGCATCAATGGGAGTACCAAGGGATTTGTACATTTCGCGGACACCCACAACACCAATTTCTTCGATGGGGGTGACATCACCAGCGACAACACCATAAGTGACGAGGCGGAGGTAGTAATCCAGGTCACGCAAGCAGGTAGCGGTCATTTCTTGACCGTAAGCGTTACCACCGGGAGAAACAACATCAGGACGTTTTTGGAACAGTTGGTCACCAGCTTGCTTCACGATACGCTCGCGATTGTCTGTTAAGACTTGAGCAATGCGGAGACGACGCTCACCACTGGTAACAAAGCTCTTGATCTGATCCAGTTCGCCGGGGCTGAGATAACGAGCCTCTGCATCAGCATTCACGATGGACTTCGTGACGATACTCATTAATGGATTCCTCCAGTACTAATGAAACCAGAATATTAAACTGGTGCGACTTTGAATTGGTGAACTGAGTTTATTTTCTCGTTTTTTAGACACAACAGCTAAAGAACTGCTGTAACTAGTACATTCCGAGTCCGCTTGAGTCATGGGTCGTACACAAGCTTCTAAACTCATCTACCTTCCGGATTCATTTTCCGGCATTCTGTTGAGTAACTATGACTGCTCTTAACAGTTTGTAACATTGCTTTTCATGTTCACTGCTGTTTTGGCTATCTCAAAGCAATGTTAAGCAAAGTGGCACGGAAAAACCTGCGTTCCCACTACGGGAACGCAGAGCGTAGTTTGGAGCCTCCTTTAGAAGAGCAACACTTACGGTTCAAGCTGTCAGTGCAACAACTCTGAGCACGGAAGCATCGTCTCCTTATACTGCCTTTATCTCAAGCTGACCATTCTGTAAGCACAGCTGGAGATAGGCTAACTCAGACTACTTGACCAAATCAGCAGCCGCCGTCACCCTACCGAGGTAGTTACCTGCTGGTAGGGATGGAAAGCGTGGATAAGGTACGACATCTTCACCAAAGTACTGAGCATACTCAGAGCTATTGACCATCGCCTCTACAGCAGTTCTCAAACCGCTATTTGCCAGTAATGTATTGTACTGGCTAATCTCCGCTTGAGTCGCTGGAGCACGTCCCAACAGGTGACGGAAGAGGAACTCAACCACCTTAGTGTTGGGATAGGAGGTACAGAAGCGCTTGCGATAGATTTCTGAGCTAGCAAGTTCACGAACAAATTCTCTGACAGAAATTTCACCATTGTGCAGTCTACTTTCTAACTCAGGATGGTGGAAATCCTTAGGAACTTGACCGTTAGACACATCCATCACTTGACAGTAAAGAGCGTTTATAACCTGCTGCATTTCAGCTTGGTTGGTCCCTACTGTCAGGCGGTAAATGCGAGTTGGATTGCGGCGGGTTGTATCCACACCAACCTCAACCGACTGTCCGTGACTACCATTCATGGAACGACCTAGTTCAACAGGTTCACTAGATGTCGTTGAGAGAACTGGCACCCTAGGAATATCCAAGCGCGGTTGCACTGGCTCAAAGCTGGGGACAACGATATCCTGGTTTTGCTTAGTGAGCTGGTTGTAGAGCTTTTGAGTATTCGGGAAGTTCGCCGCTGGCAAAGTCGGGAAACGGTTGTAAGGCACCGTATCTTCACTAAACGCTTGGATATATTCCGGACTGTTGACCATTGCTCGGATAAATGCGCGTAGACCTTGCGTAGCAAGTATTTGATTATACTTACGAATTTCCGCTTGATCTAGTGGAGCGCGTCCAAGGAAGTGCTTAGTTCCTAGTTCGATAACCTTGGTGTTAGGATATGGCGCGTAGAACTCTTTTTGGTATAGGTTAGAACAACCTAAGCCTTCAATAAATTCCTTAACGGTGATTTCGCCGTTACCCAATCTGCTTTCAAGCGCTGTGAATTCGTTCTTGACAATGTAGGGTTCAATATTGCGCTCGAAAATCTGACGGTAAGCCGCACCAATAATGATTCCCAGCGCAACTTTATCGTTGAGGCTTGCCACCAACTTAAAGACTTTGGTTTGTTCGCGCTTCTTGCTGACACCTTGGTTGATGCGGAATTGAATTTCAGGTTCTGTCCGTATTGCCTGAACATTACCCAACTCGACAAAGCGTGGAGTTGCTTCCCGCTCAACTTTCGTGCCGATATCTTCGCGGATGCTACCAACGCGCAATTTCCGCGAAGCGACACCACCAGGAGTCAGATACCGTTCGTAAGGAACTGTATCTTCACCAAATGCCTCGCTGTACTCTTGGCTATTGATGATGGCATCAACAACTGCGTACAAGCCTTTCTTGGAGGCGATATCAAAGTACTTGTTGTTTTCTTGACGACCGTAAGTAGGACGACCTAACAAGCGGCGATGGATGTACTCAATCGCCTTCATGACATACAGAGGTGTCCAGTACATTTTGCGGAACACATCGGACTTAGCCAAAGCGCGGACAAACTCCCGCACAGAAATATCGCCATTTTCCAGCTTAATTTCCGCGACCTTCTGGCGCTGTCCTTCGTAAACATCACGACCAAAAACTTGTAAGTAAGTCGCCCGAATAACTGCTTGGGTAGAGCTTTCGGAGAATTTAACGCTTGTTCCCGCTTTCGATTTTTTACCTCTAGTTCCAGGCAGTTGATCCAACCGGAACACCTTAGGACCTAAAGTACCAGGAAATTCACCTCGTGCTCTAGGATTGCTGTTTTGGTTATTAATCCCTGGTCCTTGGTGAATCAGGATGCGTTTGGTATCTTTACCAAAAGGAGCTGGACTGGTGCTGGGATTTCTGGTTTCTTTCGGGAAAATTGCCCCAAACTGAATTTCCAAGGGGTCGTTACCAGAACCATAAGGATGCTGGTCTGGTAGCGGTTGGTTGTAGGCAGCAAAAGTTGTGATAAACTGTGGAACCTTGCGGAATGGAGCACTGTAGTTAAACAGGTCTTGCTGTGGTCCCCAGTTACGACATTCTTGTGCTTCTTGACCCAGACCCCGGAGGTAGGGTACAGTTTCTTCTCCAAAGTAATCAGAGTATTCCTGAGAATCTACCAGAGCATCAATTAATGCTGACAGACCGCCTCGCGAAACGATGTCAAAGTATTTTTGTACTTCTTCCCGGCTACTTGGTCCCCGTCCTAAGAAGTGACGGAAAGCAAGTTCTAGAGCACGGCTGTTGATAAATGGCAGATAAAACTGTTTTTGGTAAAGCGGAGATTTGCCAAGGCGACGGACAAATTCTTTCATGGAAATTGTGCCGTTCTTCACCTGAGATTCCAGGTAAGAAATCGACTGACTGTAAGCACGGGTAATATCGCGCTCAAAAATTTGTCTATATGTCGCTTTGACAACCTCATTTTTCTCAAGTGCTGACAACCCAGGCTTCATCACAAACTTGGGACGCCGTTCTGACGCATTGAAGTAAATCTGAGGTAGTTGTAAACCTTGTTGATCGCTTGAGGGACGTTGGCGCAGTTTATTAGAAGGAGAGGGTGCTTTGAATTCTGTAATCAAAACATCCATGTACTGAGATACAATATCTGCTGCCTCAGCATCCTTACGAAAATATGAAATCGCTGCGGCTTTGATTTCCTGCAAAGCAACAGTTGTGGCTTCACCAGAACAGGCGTTTTCAATGATTTCTCTCAAACCACGCGTGTTGACAGCGATGATGCTAGGGTCACCAGCCACAATCGCGTAGGTCGCGTAGCGCAAAAACCACGACAAGTCCCGCAGGCTCTTAGCCATGTTTGCCGGACCATAACGGGCAACGTTGATTGGTCGGAAACCAGGAGGAGTCGGACCACTGGGTGAAGAGTTAAAGATTGCTCCCAAATTTGCTAAGAAACCACCACGACTTTCTACGTAGGTGACAGTTCCTAGCTTCATGGTATCTCTAACATCAGTAGATGCACCAGCCATCGCCATTTCTGGTTCTCTGGGCTTTTCTAGGAAAGACATTGGCGAACCACCAACAAAAATCCGGTTGGCAGCACGAGAGACAATAATCTCTGAGTTTTCCGTGAGCGTCTGGGCGATTTCTAGACGCTTGGCACCAGATGCAAAATACCTTGCCAGTGCATTTAATTCGCCGGCTCCCAGAAAGCGGTCTTGCTGCTCTGCTTGGGAAATTGTTGATACTGCTAGGGTTTGATATAGTTGCGGGCGTGCAACTGAGCTTCCACCACTTGCCTTAACACTCATCGGATTTGTAAAACTCCTATCATATTTTTTTTGTGTTAAGTCTGGGTTGCTTTTAGGCTTGACACATCGGTGCAGTTATGCATTAAGGCTGCCGCCTTCAAGACTGCCAAAAAAAATTAACCCAGTCAGCTTTTAGATTAGAACGTTTTGGGATTTCTCTGTGGCTTTATTAAGAAGTGTGTAGAAACTATAGCTTTGAGGTGTCATGTCCTAAAGCAGATGCTTAAGGTTTTCTGAGAAAATATTTAAGATTTGTATCATTTCTTTATAAAACGAGATTTCTTCTTTTGAGACTAAGTGTAAGAAAGTAGGAAGTATTTGGAACCGCAGATGCACAAGAGATGTACGCAGATGAATTATTTGTAAGCATCTGTGGTTTAATGATCTTCTCTTTAGATACGCGCGTCAAATTCCCCAAAATACCTTTAAAATGATTAAACAATATTGTACAAATTAAAGATTTTGATAATTTTGTACAAAAATTGCAATTGACTTCCATTGACAGAGTGAAGCGGTATGACTGTTGTAAGTGCAACTGAGGCTCGTGCTAATTTCCAAGAGCTCATTAATCGTGCTGAATACAAGGGTGAGCGCATCCTCATTCAGCGTCATGGCAAGGCTGTTGGGGCGATTATTGGTTTAGAAGACTTAAGATTGCTGGAAGCTATAGAGGATGCTATTGACTCTGCTGAACTCCGCCATGCTGTTGAGCAAAATGACGGCTTTACCACACTAGAAGCTATTATTGCTAGTCGTAGGGATGAGTGAGCGTTACGATTTGAGAATTGCCAGGACTGCTGAAAGGGACTTGATTGACTTACCAGCTAAACAGTTTAAACAGGTCGTATCGAAGATTTTCTCACTCCAAGCTAATCCTCGACCTCAAGACTGCAAGGCACTTAAAGGTTACGAAGGTGGTTATCGAGTCGATCAAGGAGAGTATAGAATTCTCTATACGATTGATGATGAAAACTTGCTTGTTAATATCTTCAGAGTAGGCAAGAGAAATGATAATCAGGTGTATAAAAATCTGTGAACTTTAATTATACCTGGGAACTGCCATATGTCCGATTCTCAAACGATTAGCGCTGCTGTTGCCAAACTCTATAACACTTACCCTTTCCCACCAGAACCTTTACTAGATGAACCGCCTCCTGGTTACAACTGGCGCTGGAATTGGTTAGCTGCCTATAATTTCTGTACTGGTCAAAAACCCCAAAAGCAAGATATCCGCATTTTAGATGCTGGTTGCGGTACGGGAGTAGGAACTGAATACTTAGTTCACCTTAATCCTACGGCTTCTGTTGTCGGAATTGACCTCAGTACGGGTGCGCTGGAAGTTGCTCAAGAACGCTGCAAACGTTCTGGTGCAGACCGTGTTGAATTCCATCACCTGAGCTTGTATGATGTGGAGCAGTTATTGGGTGAGTTTGATTTTATCAACTGCGTTGGTGTGCTGCACCACTTAAGCGACCCCATTCGCGGTATTCAAGCTTTGGCGAAGAAGTTAGCTCCAGGCGGCTTGATGCACATTTTTGTTTATGGGGAGTTAGGACGCTGGGAAATTCAACTCATGCAAAAGGCGATCGCACTTCTCCAAGGTGACAAGCGTGGCGATTACCGTGATGGTGTTCAAGTCGGTCGGCAAATATTCGCTTCTTTACCAGAAAAAAATCGTATTGTCAAGCGAGAACGAGAACGTTGGTCTTTAGAAAATCAACGGGATGAGTGTTTTGCTGATATGTACGTGCATCCCCAGGAGATAGATTACAACATTGAGACGTTATTTGAACTCATTGATGCTTCAGGATTGGATTTTGTTGGTTTCTCAAATCCAGGTTTTTGGCAGATAGGCAGACTTTTGGGCAAAGCACCAGAGTTAATGGAACGGTTTGATAGTTTAGGAGAACGCCAGCGTTATCGCTTGATAGAGTTATTAGATCCAGAAGTCACTCACTACGAGTTTTTCCTGAGTCGCCCACCTTTACCGAAAGCTGATTGGTCAGCGGATAATGCTTTGTTAACAGCAATTGGTGAGCGAAATCCTTGCATGGATGGTTTTCCTAGTCAATGTGTGTTCAACTACGATTACCAGATTGTCAATTTATCACCCCTTGAGTTGGAGTTTTTACAAAAGTGCGATAGTCACTCAACAGTAGGAGAGATTTTGGCAAATCTGTCACTGGAGTTAGATCAGGTAAGAATGCTCTTGAAGCAACAGCTGCTAATTTTGTTGACACCAAATTGAAAAATAAACTGCCAAAACCCAAAGAACTTAAGGGACAAGGTAAAAGGTAGAATAGAAATTAAGAGATTATCTGCTCTGTTATTGCGACTCCTCATCTCCCCACAACTCTCAACACGGAATTTCCGGATAGCAAGGATTGGGTAAAGATTTGTCCTGTTTATCCAAACATTCTGTGTTAGTCATCGTTCTTGTATTTCTGCATCTGCTCTGTGGTGACAATAAGTTAATTGTTTTTTTCTAAAGTATTGTTACCCAATCGTGATATGATTCAGCTGGCTGAAGATGCAGTCAACATAATTAGCTGTACTGGTTTCAAGTCCCGTGAGCTTGTCAGACGAATCAACTGATCCCACACCACCAACACGACAAGATTCAAGACCTGGTTTTGAGGACACAGAACCAGCAAAGTCCATGAATGAGTTCTATCAACTCTACCAAGGGTTGTTGCTCATCACTCTTGTCTTGACAGGGATAATATTTATCTCTGTTTGGATATTTTATTCTCTAAACATTGCCTTAAGTTATTTGCTTGGAGCATGTACAGGTTTGGTTTACTTGAGGATGTTGGCAAAAGATGTTGAGCGTTTGAGCCCAGAAAAACAATGGCTGAGTAAAACTCGGTTCGCTTTATTAGTAGTGGTATTCCTACTGGCATCCCGGTGGAATCAGCTGCAAGTAATGCCCGTGGTTTTGGGATTTCTCACTTACAAAGCAACGCTCGCCATCTATCTAGTCAGGGAGCAATCGAAATCTGACTTGCCAAAGTTCGGGCAACCTTAAAAAGCACAACAACCCGAGTTTTGCGGTATGAGAATCCAGACTGCGCTCCTCACTGCTATTCTCCAAAGTAAGATTGGAGAAATAATTGGTATTGCAAGAAAATGGTGAATTTTCTGAACGTCTTCAATTCTGTCCCCCTTGCCAAATTGGAAGTAGGTCAACATTTCTACTGGCAATTAGGTAATCTGAAATTGCATGGACAGGTCTTTCTCACCTCTTGGTTTGTGATTGCCATTCTAGTCGTGGCGTCCCTTGCTGCTACTAGAAACATCCAGAGAATTCCCAGTGGTATACAAAATTTAATGGAATACGCCCTGGAATTTATTCGGGATTTGGCAAAGAGTCAACTTGGCGAGAAAGAGTACCGTCCATGGGTGCCGTTTATTGGCACATTGTTTTTGTTTATCTTTGTATCCAATTGGTCAGGTGCTCTAATTCCTTGGAAGCTAATAGCGCTACCTGAAGGTGAGCTAGCTGCTCCGACTAATGACATTAATACGACAGTAGCACTGGCGTTGTTGACTTCTTTAGCTTACTTTTACGCAGGTTTTAGCAAGCGTGGTTTGGGGTACTTTAAAAAGTATATAGAGCCGACGCCGATTCTATTACCGATCGCGATTCTAGAAGATTTCACCAAGCCCCTCTCCCTAAGCTTCCGTCTATTTGGTAACATTCTGGCAGATGAACTAGTGGTAGCAGTACTAGTGCTGTTAATTCCTCTGTTTGTACCACTACCAGTGATGGCTTTAGGTTTGTTTACCAGTGCCATTCAAGCCTTGGTGTTTGCCACCTTAGCAGCGGCATACATTCATGAGTCAATGGAGGGACATGGTGGTGAAGAGCATGAGGAGGCACATTAAAATCAGTACACAGTTATCAGTAAAGAGTGATAATTGATAACTGATAAGTGGTTAGAGCTACTCAGTTGATGTAATGTTAGATGTTGGATGCCCGAATTTTGGATTTGATGCAAAATCTGAAATCGAAAATCTAAAGACAAAAATCGTTCGTTTTGTACTCAAGGTAAGGAAAATCAACATGGATCCATTAATTTCCGCTGCTTCAGTTCTAGGTGCAGGTTTGGCAATTGGTTTAGGTGCAATTGGTGCTGGTGTAGGTCAAGGTACTGCAGCAGGACAAGCTGTAGCAGGGATTGCTCGTCAACCAGAAGCAGAAGGAAAAATTCGTGCGACTCTGCTGTTAACCTTGGCTTTCATGGAATCTCTGACCATTTACGGTCTGGTGATTGCCTTAGTACTGCTGTTTGCTAACCCATTTTCCTAAAACCTAAAACTATTCCTGACAGCAGCTTTCATTTATTGAAACCACATTCTTGCGTTCTTCTTTGCGCCTTTGCGACGCCAGTCGCGACAACAGGGGGAACCCCGGCAAAATGCTAGCTCGCCTTTGCGTGAGGCACAAAAATGTGGTTCATTTACCTGAAAATAGCTGTAATCTGGAGACGTGAACGTTCACGTCTCTATAGCTGATTAAGATGGAAGTTGACCCTTGATGGTTATGGGGTCTTGAGAATGATGAAAGGTAGGATAATTTTGCTTGCCATGAAAACTGCTGTTCTAGCCAAAGAGGAGAGAAATGTTTGATTTCGATGCAACCTTGCCCTTGATGGCGGTGCAGTTCCTACTGCTGGCAGCTCTGTTGAATGTTATTTTCTATAAGCCACTGACCAAGGTACTAGACGATCGCGATAACTATATCCGAGCGAATAGCCTTGAAGCTCGTGAACGCTTGGCTAAAGCTGAGCGATTAACTAAAGAATATGAGCAACAACTAGCAGATGCTCGCAGACAGTCGCAAGCGATTGTCACAGCAGCTCAAGCAGAAGCTCAGAAAACGACTGCTCAGAAAATCGCTGAGGCGCAAAAGGAAGCTCAAGTTCAACGAGAACAGGCGGGACTTGAAATAGAACAGCAAAAGCAAGAAGCTTTGCGTTCGTTAGATCAACAGGTAGATGCTCTCAGCAGGCAGATACTAGAAAAACTATTGGGACCTGTTTTGGCTAAATAGAGTAGCTCAATGGGCGAGTTCACAACAATTCGATAAGCATATACGTAAAGGGGCGCAAGTCGTCCCACAACGGTTAAATAAGTGTCAAAAGTGGCACTTTTTCCCTTAGGGAAACTTCAACCTATAAACAAGGGAGCAGCGCAGTTGTAGATGGGTATCATTGGAAGTTGTTTATTACTTGCCACAGAAGCGGTAGCAGAAGGTCACTCAGAAGGCGGTTTCGGTCTGAACATAGACATTTTTGAAACCAATCTGATAAACCTGGCGATTATTGTTGGCATACTATTCTACTTTGGGCGTAAAGTTCTTAGCAATATCCTCAGCGAACGACGCTCAAGTATTGAAACGGTAGTTAGGGAAGCAGAAGCACAGACAAAAGAGGCAGCTGTTGCCCTATCTAAGGCACAGGAACAGTTAACCCAGGCTCAAGCAGAAGCACAACGCATCCGCAAAGCAGCCGAAGAAAACGCACAGGCAACTCGTGAAGCCATTTTGGCACGAGCAGCAGAAGATGTGGAACGTTTGAAACAAACAGCTGCTAAAGATTTAGACACACAAAGAGATCGGGCGATCGCCGAACTGCAACAATATTTAGTGTCTAAGGCATTGCAAAAAGTCGAGTCAGAACTCCAGACAGGCATTGCCGATGATGCTCAGCAGCAATTAATTGACCGCAGCATAGCGCTACTGGGAGGTTAGGGATGAAAAGTAAGATCGCAATGGCCGAAATATCCCAGCCTTACGCAGAGGCGTTGATGTCAGTCGCACAATCTAAAAACTTGAGCGATCAGTTTGGCGAAGATGTGCGTTCTTTACTGAGCTTGCTTAGTGAAAGTGAACAGCTGCGAAATTTTCTTGACAACCCATTTGTGGGACTAGATGATAAAAAGGCAGTCATCAACCGTATCCTTGGTGACGGCGCTAACGCATACTTCCGCAATTTTTTATTGCTGCTGATAGATAGACGGCGCATTTCATTGCTGGGACCAGTTTTGCAGCAATATTTGGCGCGGTTGCGGCAACTCAAACAAATTGCTCTAGCGGAAGTGATTTCAGCAGTTCCCCTTAGCGAGGCTCAGCAACAAGCAGTCAAAGATAAAGTTATCGCACTGACTAAAGCTCGCGAGGTCGAATTAGATACAAAAATTGACCGCGAGTTAATTGGTGGTGTGATTATTAAGGTAGGCTCTCAAGTCATCGATGCCAGCTTACGGGGTCAACTGCGCCGTATCTCCTTGCGTTTAAGTGGCGCTTAAAACAGTGAACTCTTAACAGGGAACAGGGAACAGGGAACAGTGATAACTGATAACTGATAACTGATAACTGATAACTGAAGTGTAAAATCGTTCCGTCTCACAATATAGAGAAGATAGACACATGGCAATTAGCATCAGACCAGACGAAATCAGCAACATTATTCAGCAACAAATAGAACAATACGACCAACAGGTCAAAGTTGCTAACGTTGGAACCGTTCTGCAAGTAGGTGACGGTATTGCTCGTATCTATGGTCTAGACAAGGCCATGGCTGGTGAGCTATTGGAGTTTGAAGACGGTACAATTGGCATCGCCCAGAACTTGGAAGAAGACAATGTGGGCGCGGTACTCATGGGTGAAGGTCGTGAAATTCAAGAAGGAAGCTCCGTAACCGCCACTGGTAGAATTGCTCAAATCCCTGTGGGAGAAGCTTTGATTGGACGAGTTGTGGATGCTTTAGGTCGTCCAATTGATGGTAAAGGAGAAGTCAAGACCACAGAAACCCGTTTGATTGAATCTCCAGCACCAGGTATTGTCGCACGTCGCTCCGTACACGAACCACTGCAAACTGGTATCACAGCTATCGACGCGATGATTCCCATCGGTCGTGGACAGCGGGAATTGATTATCGGTGACCGTCAAACAGGAAAAACGGCGATCGCCATCGATACAATCATCAACCAAAAAGAAGAAGAGGTGATCTGCGTCTACGTTGCGGTTGGTCAAAAAGCTTCGACCGTAGCAAACGTCGTGCAGACATTACAAGACAAAGGTGCTCTGGACTACACAGTTGTCGTCGCTGCAAATGCCAGTGACCCAGCTACCCTGCAATTCTTGGCTCCTTACACAGGTGCTTCGATTGCTGAGTACTTCATGTACAAGGGTAAGGCAACCCTGGTGATTTACGATGACCTCTCCAAACAAGCTCAGGCTTATCGTCAAATGTCCTTGCTCCTGCGTCGTCCTCCCGGACGGGAAGCTTATCCTGGAGACGTGTTCTACATCCACTCACGTCTGTTGGAACGTGCAGCTAAGCTGAGTGATGAATTGGGTAAAGGTAGCATGACCGCCCTACCAATCATCGAAACCCAAGCCGGTGACGTATCTGCTTACATCCCCACCAACGTGATTTCCATTACAGACGGTCAGATCTTTCTGTCTTCCGACTTGTTCAACTCTGGTATCCGTCCCGCTATTAACCCTGGTATTTCCGTATCACGGGTGGGTTCCGCTGCTCAAACCAAAGCAATGAAGAAAGTTGCTGGTAAATTGAAGCTGGAATTGGCACAGTTTGACGAACTGCAAGCTTTCGCACAATTTGCTTCTGACCTAGATAAAGCAACTCAAGACCAGCTCGCACGGGGTGCGCGCTTGCGGGAACTTTTGAAACAGCCACAAAACGCACCACTATCGGTGTATGAGCAAGTCGCTCTTCTTTACGCTGGTATCAACGGGTATTTGGATGACATCCCAGTCAACAAAATTACTGAGTTCACAAAAGGGCTGCGCGATTACTTAAAGACCAGCAAAGCTCAGTACGTTCAAGGAATTCAATCCAAGAAAGCACTGGGTGATGAAGAAGAAGTACTCTTGAAAGACGCAATTAACGAATACAAGAAGACCTTCTTGGCAACAGCGTAACTAGTCATTAGTCATTAGTCATTAGTCATTAGTAAAGAGCTTAATGGCTATTGACTAAGGACTAAGGACTAAGGATTAAGAACTAAGGACAAAATTTATGGCAAATCTCAAAGCAATACGTGATCGCATTCAATCAGTAAAAAATACCAAAAAAATTACAGAAGCCATGCGGCTGGTAGCTGCAGCGCGGGTGCGTCGCGCCCAAGAACAGGTGCTATCTACCCGTCCCTTCGCCGACCGCTTGGCGCAAGTTCTGTATGGTCTACAAAGCCGTCTGCGTTTTGAAGAAGCAAACTTACCACTGCTGAAAAGACGCGAAGTCAAATCAGTGGGTCTGTTGGTGATTTCAGGCGATCGCGGTTTGTGTGGCGGCTATAACAACAACATCATCAAGCGTGCCGAAAATCGCACCAAAGAACTCAAAGCAGAAGGTGTTGACTACAAATTTGTTATCGTAGGACGCAAAGCAGCCCAGTACTTCCAACGTCGCGAACAGCCAATAGACGCTACGTACACTGGTTTAGAGCAAATTCCTACCGCTGCTGAAGCCAACAAGATTGCTGACGAATTGCTTTCTTTGTTCTTGTCAGAAAGCGTAGATCGCATTGAGCTTGTCTACACTAAGTTCGTCTCCTTGGTGAGTTCCCGTCCTGTCGTACAGACCTTGCTTCCTCTTGATACTCAAGGTTTAGAAGCGATTGATGACGAAATTTTCCGCTTAACAACCCGTGGTGGTGAATTTGAAGTGACACGAGAGAAAGTAACCACCCAAACCCGTACCTTCTCCCGTGATATGATTTTTGAGCAAGACCCAGTACAGATTCTCGATTCCTTACTCCCTCTGTATCTGAGTAACCAGCTCTTGCGGGCATTGCAAGAATCAGCCGCAAGCGAACTTGCAGCGCGGATGACAGCGATGAGCAATGCCAGTGACAACGCCAAGGAACTCATTGGTACTCTCACTTTGTCTTACAACAAAGCGCGGCAAGCCGCAATTACCCAGCAAATTCTGGAGGTTGTCGGTGGTGCTGAGGCGTTAGGTTAGGACGAAAGGATGAGGAAGATGAAGAAAATGAGGAGGATAAGGAGGATGAGGAAGTTAATGAACAACGATTACTCTTAATCTCCCTTATCTCCCTTATCCCCTTATCTCCCCATCTCCCTACTTAAAAATCAGAAGTTTTTTCCAAAAGTCGCACGTTTCCACTGGAACGTACTATAATCGTAGTATCGATGAATCATATGGGTCCGTCACGGTTTCGACAGGTTGGCGAAAGCTACTCTGTGAAACAGGTCGAGAGTGAGTCGTCTCTCGAAAATCAAAGACTCAAAAAAAAAGTAAATGCGAACAACATCGTTCCTTTTGCTCGTAAGCACGCTGAAGTAGTAGCTGCCTAATAACCTCTTACAGGTTCGAGCGTCTCTAGTTTGACTCCGTTAAGGACTAGAGACCAACCCCCAACGGATGCTCTAGCAAGTGTCTCTGGTTTGCTTGCTAGCTAAGAATTAACCAGAGCATCCTAGCGTTCGGGATAATGAACGCTCCCCGCCTCGAGGGTAAAAGAGGCTAAACCTGTGAACGAGCGGGGGGTCAATACCCAGTCTGGACAGCAGTTCGACTCTGCTCGGATCCACTAAAAAATACCTGCAAATCCGCCTGACTTTTATACGATGGCGGATTTTGTTTTTTATAGGCGTTTCAGGACTTAATCCGTCGAAGCCGATGCTTTAGGAAAGCGATCGCCCATTGCTTCATAGGCATCTACAACCAATCGCATCGCTAACTTAAAGGCGGATTGGCCCGGTTGTAAAATTCCATACTCATCCATCTCATCTTCTTCCAGAAGAGCAACGAGCCGCTTCAATGTTACCGTAATATTGCTGCTGGAGGGTTTTGCTGACGCTCGCACGGTCATAAAACTCAAGAGAATTTAAGATGAGATTGCTATTAGGCTAATACAAACATCGAATTTCTCCATGTTTGCTCACGGAGTAGAGGGAATAAATTTTGTCAGCACAATCAACACAACTATCATGGGGAAATATAGCAGCAATAAAGGTGAATAGTCATTGATGAAATTACTTTTATATTCACCAGCAATCTTTAAACTCTTTGATGATTCTACTTTTTCCAAATATTCTGTTTTCAAGTATTTCTGGATATTTGAGGCTTTTTCGACGTGTAATAATTGAACTTTTCTATAAATAAAATCGATAATTGAGGAAAATATAATAGCGATAACCCCTACATATAGAAAAACTGGGCTTTTTTTTTCAAATGCAAAACCAATAAAGGCAGAGAACAAAGTTACAGACAAGCCTTTTATCGTAAATTCAGTTGAATCAAGACTGTTAATCCTGTTTTGTTCTATCTCCAGCAACTTGAGCAGTATCTCGTATGTCTTATCTTTATCCAACAATTTTACCTCCAGTCCCCACATAAAAAAGTAAGCCTAGCTGCGTCAAAGTTATATTTTCAGTTAAAACAGCTTCTGTTTGACAAAAATAATCTTGTAATACCAATTCTCTGTAACAATGCGCTTAATAAGTACCTCCGCTTTCGGCGTCCCCCCGCGAGATTGGGAGGACTACAGGGGGTTGAATTAAACTCAACTTCATGGAGAAATGGTATAACCACTAAAGCTATCACTAATTATCAGAAGAATAAAGTCGAAATTAACTAAAAATATTCTCAACTAATCTATATTATTTGTTCATTTAACAATAATGTAAATCCTTATCGTGTCATGATTTGAAAGATTTTTTACATTTTCCGTTTTAAACTGAAATTTATCTAAACTTGATAAAAAAAAGACTTTATGGTTCAAGATAACCGCGCAACAGTGCGAAAGGTTTTAATGATTACCTTAGTGCTTAACATCTTTGTCATGGCGTTAAAAGCTGTCGTAGGAAACTTGACAGGTTCTCTCAGTTTGCTAGCTGATGCTTTGCACAGTGTCACTGATAGCGCCAACAATATATTAGGATTGATTGCTAGTCGGTTTTCTTCCCCAAGACCAGATCGCGAGCACCCATACGGACACCTAAAATTTGAAGCAGTAGGAGCGTTGGGAATTTCTGCTTTTTTAGGTATAGCTTGTTTTGAAATTCTCCAGGGAGCCATTGAACGAATCATCAATGGCGGTAAACCTGTCACAATCTCACCACCAGAGTTGTGGCTACTACTCATTGTATTGGGCGTAAATATTTTCGTTGCGTTTTACGAACGTGGTGTAGGACGACGCGTGAAAAGCCCCATTTTGATTGCTGACGCCAAACACACTATGAGCGACATCTGGGTAACAATCTCTGTGATTGCTGGTTTGATTGGTGTATGGCTGGGTTTTCAGTGGCTAGATTTGGTTTTGGCTTTTCCAGTGGCTTTGTTAGTCTTTTGGAGTGGCTGGACAGTTTTAAAAGAAAATTTACCTTGGCTTGTTGATCGGATGGCGATCGCTCCAGAAGTCATTCATGCGATCGCCCTTGGAGTTCCTGGTGTCGTTAACTGTCACGAGATCGCTTCTCGTGGTGTTCTCGGTCGCCAAGTCTTCATCGAAATGCATCTGATAGTGGATGCACCTGATGTGGAAACTGCGCACCGCATCACCGAGGAAGTCGAAAAGCGACTAGAGGAACGCTTTAACCCAGTCAGAATTTTGATTCACCTCGAACCACCTGCTTACCAGTCCAACCATATTTCTTTTGAGTCCTGACTCATGCAGAAACAGGACTTACGCAAAAGTTACCCGGTTTCGGTTTCTATCAAAAAATCGTCTGTTTCGCAACCAAATACGAACGAAGAAACCGGGTTTCAAGGGAGGTGGTGCTTAAGTCCTAAGAAATAAGGTGGGCAATGCTCTTCTTACCCACCCTACCTTTGAAATTACTCCCATTCAATAGTTCCAGGCGGCTTGGAAGTGATATCATAAACCACTCGGTTAACGTTTTTGACCTCATTCACAATGCGGTTGGAAATAACTTCCAGTACATCGTAAGGGACACGTGCCCAATCAGCAGTCATACCATCTTCACTAGTTACAATTCGTAAAACGATGGGGTAAGCATAAGTACGCTGGTCGCCCATAACACCAACACTGCGAACTGGCAGCAAAACGGCAAATGCTTGCCAGTAGTCGTGGTACAAGCCGCGTTGATTAATTTCTTGACGCACTATCAAGTCAGCATCGCGTAAAATATTTAACCTTTCGGCAGTGATTTCGCCTATAATGCGAATCGCTAAACCTGGTCCTGGGAAAGGATGCCGTTGCACAATTTCTTCTGGTAAGCCAATGGCACGCCCTACTTTGCGGACTTCATCTTTAAACAATTTCCGTAACGGTTCCACCAGTTTGAATCGCAGGTTTTTGGGCAATCCACCAACGTTGTGATGGCTTTTGATTTTCACTGCTACCCGTTCCCCAGTTTGTGGATCAACGTTGGTATCAGCAGATTCAATAACGTCTGGATAAAGCGTGCCTTGAGCCAGATAATCAAAAGGTCCAAGGCGTTTGGACGTTTCCTCAAAAGCACTGATAAATTCGTGTCCAATAATACGACGTTTTTCTTCAGGGTCAGTAATGCCAGAAAGCGCAGAAAGGAAACGTTCCCTGGCGTTGACATACTCTACGGGAATGTGAAACTGTTCATGGAACAGTTTGAGCAATCGCTCTGGCTCATACTTTCGCATAAAGCCTTGGTCAATAAACACACAAGTCAACTGGTCGCCAATTGCTTTATGCAGCAAGAATGCCAAGGTCGAAGAATCGACTCCTCCAGAAAGCGCCAACAGCACGCGTTTATCACCGACTTTAGCGCGAATTTCTCGAATGGCTTCTTCAACAAAAGCAGCAGTTGTCCAGGTCGATTCACACTCGCAGATATGGTATACAAAGTTACGGATTAATGCTATGCCACCAAGAGAATGCACCACCTCTGGATGAAATTGGACGCCGTAGAGTTTCTTGTTGTGATGAGCGATCGCTGCACAAGGGGTATTTTCTGTATGTGCCAGCAATTCAAACCCTTCTGGCATATGAGTTACAGAGTCTGCGTGACTCATCCACATCGTCGTTCCATCTTCAACATTGGTGAATAGGTCTGTGGGATCATCTATGTAGAGTGACGCTTTACCATACTCACCTCGCTCAGCCTTTGCCACTTCCCCGCC
The DNA here is from genome assembly GCA_012031965.1 of Scytonema sp. RU_4_4. Taxonomy (GTDB): domain Bacteria; phylum Cyanobacteriota; class Cyanobacteriia; order Cyanobacteriales; family Nostocaceae; genus Brasilonema. Next base: position 2,765 of record JAAUSC010000073.1, on the reverse strand, counting down.
TAGTTGTTGCACCATCAGTTGCATACCGTAGCACACACCTAAAATCGGAAGTCCCATATTCCAAATCTCTGGATCACACCGGGGAGCACCATTGTCATAAACTGACTTGGGACCTCCAGAAAGGATAATACCTTTGGGATTGAGTTGACGTAATTGTTCCGCTGTCGTGCGATAGGAAAGGACTTCGGAATATACTTGAGTTTCACGAATTCGGCGGGCGATCAGTTCAGAATACTGAGACCCGAAATCGAGAATTGCAATCATTTGGCGATTTAACTGCCCTAAAAGTTCAACTTTTTGAGGCACTTGTTCTGTTAGTAGAGTCACCGCAGTATTCATGACAGGGAGGATGTGAGTGTAATCAAAAATGGTCGCTCATCAAGTCTGGATTAATACCATTCCTGTGGCTGTCAGGCTGTGATGGTAATAGAAACCCTTACCAAACGCGACCTCGAACGCGTCTGCTTAGCCAATGTATGTGTAAATGGTATTAAGAAAGAAAACTTACCCTAGATTGGTAAAAGATGATAGCTTGATTACCGACTCTTAAAATTATTTATAATAACTTAACATAGTTTTGCCATTAATATACAATTTGTTTCGCTTTTTACAATGACTTAATGCATGTGAACTACCTACGCCGTCTCGCCGCCAACTGAGTACAGTATGGCGGGAGCCTCTTGCTGTTTCAGGTAAATGCAGATTATCCCTCACTCCTCTTCTTAATCAGAGCGAGGATCATATTCTTTACGCTCCTACTTCTGATAATAATACTTGCATATTGTCCCAAGAAAGTCCTTGTTGGACGTAGTGTGGTGCTTCAGGATTATAAGGACTGGCTACGCGGTCAATTGTCATAATTTTTGCTTCATCTGGCAGCACAGGCACGTCGGGATCAAATGCGGTCGGGCGCGTCAAAGAACTAGAAAACCCTTTAAAAATGGCAATTTGGTCTTCCTCACCTGCAATTTCCACTGTGACAAGAAGGACTTCTTGGGGGCGTTTAGCGGTATATAGTTCTAAGCGCTTGCTAATAGAGTTATTCATTTTCAAAATGACGTATCATCAACGTTGCTGAGTACTCCGTAGCAATGCTTGTGAAAACATTTAGCTATACTGGTCGCCTGAGTGTGGGAAAGCGCTCATTTGCGCTGGCTCCTGATTGCTCGTGACTCAGAACTGTCGTTGCTAGAGGTTATTGGCTATTGCGGTGTTGCTGAGCGTCCTTGCTTACCTAGTTTAACCAGGATGAAGTAGCTTAAGCAAAGCACATAGATGATTAAACCAACGATACCCAGAAAGCCGAGAAATCCAGGTTTGCTGTTGGCATGGAAATATTCTTTATACAGTAACGGTGCCTCAAGCCAGACGCGACAATAGGGAGTGGCACTCGTAGTTTCGGAAAAAGCACAAACCACAAAAGGTATAGAGGCAATTGTGCCCAAAATACAATAGACACTCGTAGCCCAGCGCCACGAGGTGAAAAGCAACTTTAGAGGTCCCTCTGGCTGATACTCAATTTCATCGTTCAAATCTACCCAGAACCACAGCGAAATGGGAATCAGGATACGAGCCATCAGCCCTGATAGAAAACTAACTCCAAAGCCCCCAATCATCAAGTAGACAGTGATTGCCAGCAAACTCGATACTCGCCAGTAAATCACGAGTAAGCGTTGTATCGCATCAGCTTTTTGTACAAATGCCCAAACGAGTAAAATGATGGGGATAATCACCATAAATAATACTGCCAATCGGTAGTCCATCCAGACAAAAGGACGAAACCAAACTTCATTATTCATAGTTTTTTTAGATGATAAACTGAGAACTATCAGAACTATAATAAATACTGAACGGGTATCATACTATTTTCATCAGACTCTAAATTATTTTTTCATCTCTCTATTAAATTTAAAAAAAATAAAAAAACTAAGTTCAAAAAAGCAGTCCTTCGTGGTGGATAGAGGACGACAAGAAAATCTCACTCGCTACCCGCATTTCCCATCTTCTACAGAACACGGGAAGAGGTTGGAGTGAGATTTGATACTATAGCGTCTTTAAAATGGCAGACACCAAGCAAATAGGTTCTGCCTGCTTGTCCACCAGCTATACATAAATGCAGCTGAGTCAATTTCTAGTCTTCGTAAACTCTGCATTCATCTGCTTCTGGATTAGCATCACAGTACTGCTCAAGAGAGTTTTTGGGCTTGGCTTGCTTCTGGTGGGAAGCTTCGGCTTGCAGTTCTTCCACTGCATCCCAAGCTGCAGCACACTCAGGAGAGTCACTACCGGAGATATCGCAGGCAGCACGAGCTTGTTGAAGTTCTTCTTCGATTCTGTCTTGTATGTTTTGTCCGATTGTGTCTTGTATGTTGCTCATTTCCCTAATCTTGTTGTGTGTTTTCAATACAAGTATAGAAAAAATTGAAAAATGACAGTTTTTGCACTATCCCCCCATTTTACAGTTGTTGACCATAAAGTAGTTTTACCAGTAGGTGAGGAATGTACTCCACAACTATTACCGTAAACCGTACTAATGGTTCTTTATTCGTCTTTATGTTTTAAGATTTTACAGACATTTGGGTTGGAACATAAATTGTACAATTTGTTTTTGACCATTAATTCACCATACCGTCAACATATGACTCGTGCCAAGCTCCGCTATCAGTGTAGCGGCAGTCCTATCGTCGGTTCTTGATAGGATAAAATAAAAACCGATTAGCGTCAAAAATAGAATGTAAAACTCATGGCAGACCAAATGCAGTGGG
>JAAUSC010000275.1 GCA_012031965.1 Scytonema sp. RU_4_4 | reverse complement strand
TTTTGGATTAAGTTGCTCAAAAGAATCGACTCTAGATATTGTGTTTCAAACCTTAATTTAGCTGGATGTCCATATCCTAACTTCATCCAAGGCATCCAAGGACAGTCCCTCGCCCACAAAGCAGGAGGAACATCAGAAGCATCGGGTCGGCAAATATTTGATGTAAAGTATTCAACTCCCTTAAACTTTTCCCCAGGACAATAATCCGAGTATTTACTATCTCCTGCTAACGGATGCGGATATTCCAAAGGAATTTCCATGACAGAGGTGATGAATCCCTTACCTTTGGGTATGATATATTTCTTTGGTTTGACTGAGCCTTGTACAATTCGGTTAGCAATATGTACTACTGGCACTGCTTGACTTGCTTTTGGTGACTTCCACAAGTGGAGAATCTCTTGCGTTATTGGGTCACAAAATAAACCTAACTCTCTATTGAAACGATACCCGACTTCGCCATACTCAGGATGAGTTTTGATAAAGACTTTCGTCGCATTCATGCCAATAATAGAAAACAATTTCTCCTTTGGCAAGTCTGGTTTTTCTTGCCACCAAACTTCTCCAGACCAGTTGTAATAAAGCTGTAACCCACGATTTTTTCTGTAAAAATCGAGGTTATTAAGTTCGTAGTCATCCAAGTAATCACTCATATAACCTAAGAGCTTGGGTTCAATAATAACTTATTCAGCAGCACGGCAATTTGTTGATTAATGCCTGTGACATCAAAACGCTGGCTAGCGGTCATTTGTGCATGATGAGCTATGATCGCTGTCTTCTGTTGTTCTTTAAAACAGGTCGTTATCACTTGCGCTAATTCATCAGGCTTTTCTGGTGTAACTAAAAAACCATTGACACCGTGTTCTACTAACTCTATCGCACCGCCAGCTTTCGCAGCCACCACAGGTCTTCTGCAGAGCATAGCCTCGACAATCACTCTACCAAATGGCTCTGGAGCGGTCGAGGTATGTGCAACTAAGTCACAAGCTGACATGAGCAACGGAATATCTGAACGAAATCCTAAAAATTTGACTCGATTTTCTAGTCCCAGATCTGTTACCTGTTGGTGTAAGTTTTGAACATATTCTTGTTCTCCAAAGAGTGCATCACCTACTAAGATTGCTGTGACATCAAGAGGAGATTTTGACAATGCTTCTATTAATATATGCTGTCCTTTCCAAGGAGCAAGACGGCTAAAGTGTCCGACGACAAATTGTCCATCTAGCCCCAATTGTTGTCTAATTTGGCTGACCTCAGACTCATGAGTTTGATAATTTTTAGAGTCAAAGCCGTTGTAAATGACTTTAGTTCTATCTAAACGTCCTCCTGCTGCTACGAAAGCTGCTTGACTTGCTTGAGAATTGGCAATAACTAGTGATGCAAAACGATTGGCGCAAGTGACAGCAATGCGACGGTTGGTTTGGCTAAAGTGCTCTGGAGAAAGAATATCATGCAAATGATAGATCAAAGGACGACGGCTGAAAAAACTAGCTAGTGCGCCAACAACCAATGCTTTTTGTGTATTAGCGTAAATGAAATCAAATTCTCTGGCTATTTGCACAACTTTAGTTATCAGAGGGATAATTTGACCCAGACTGCTTAACCCTTGTGCTAAGCTGCTTTCCTTACGAACTTGTATTGCTTGAGTTGTGAGAACTTGAACCCGAATGTGATTTTGTTCTAGTAAATTTCTAAAAGAACCATCAGCAAATAATCCCACTAAACAGCTATCTTTATAGGGTTTGGCGATATCTATTAAACATAGTTCAGCCCCACCTGGTTTACCACTTTGGTCTAGGAAGAGAATTTTCATATAAACTTCAATAATTTTGGTGAGTAGTCGCCGTCAACCCCTTCGCTTGAAGGGGGCTGACTCCTTGCATTAGGCTAACAGAACTTGCCGTACATCTTGAGCTATCTTATCCCAGTTGAAGTTTGTGACAGCGTACTGGCGACAAGCTTCTGGTGAAGGTGCTAACACTTTTTTCTGTAGCACCTGTTCTAATGTTTCTGCAATGGCTGCAACTTCTGTGGAGGAGGTGATTAAATCTGGTGAGAATGGTTCTAAAATTTCTGGCATTCCTCCAACTGGAGTACACACAACAGGAGTACCGCAGGCTAATGATTCTACGATTGCTAACCCAAATCCTTCAAAAGACTGACTAGGCATAATGCTCAAGTCAGCAGCCTGGTAAGCAACAGGTAACAATTCGTCAGGTATGAACCCTAAAAATTTAACATGGTGATGAAGTCCTAATTCAGTAGCCTGCTGTTGTAGTGTAGCTTGTAGTGGTCCACGTCCTGCGATCGCCAGCATCACATCTGGAATCCTCGGCTTAATAATAGCCAAGGCATCCAGCAATTTGTCAAGTCCTACTCGATTGACCAAGCGACGGGCGGTAAATAAAATTGGGCGGTCTTGGGACCAGCCTAGTTTTGTTCGAGCCAATGCAGGTGATAGATTAGGTTGAAACTGAGTAATATCAACTCCACCAGGGATAATATGAATTTTGTTCCAAGGAATCTGGTACTGCTTGTGCAATATATTACCGAATGCTTTGCTAAGAACAATGAAGCGATCGCAGCGGTTATATGTTGTTTTTTCTATCAGTTTAGCTTTGATAAGAACACTGAGTTTCCTATCTTGGACTTCTTCTTGACTCTCAAAAGCCCAAGGACCATGAAAGTTAAAAGTGACAGGCACTCCTTTTGGTAAAAGATCCAAAATCGGGAAGCTGTATAATGCAAAATGTAAATTAATGACATCCGGTTTTTGAGTTCTTGTTTTCTGAAAGTTAGTACGAATACTCCATAATCGTTCCAAAATAGGACTACTTGGTGATGCTAAATTAGTCAATTTTATCGGTAAGTTTGGTTCAGTTTCTGGTAGACCAACTCCACATAATTCAACTTGGTCTTGATTTGCTGCTAGTTTTTGCGTCAGTTCATAGATATATCGTTCCAATCCTCCAGGGGTTTTAGGAAACCAGCCTAATCCTATACAGAGAATAGATGTAGAGCTTGAAGCAGCATTTTTTATATGACCTTCCACTTATGTTTCTCCAAGTACTGGTTGTGCGTGTGTCTACTTGTATTTTCGTTTCTATTGCCTTTGTTTGAGGTCAGCACGTCTATTAAAACTGACTGTATAATCTTCTAAAATTTAATAAAGAATCAGATTTTTTGTCATGCTGTGGATATTTTTGCCATAAAACTCTTTATAAAAAAACATCAAATCTTTATATTAATTTTACATGAGCAGTTACATCTTTTTGAAGAATCATTTTTCTGAAGATTATGTTTGCATAGTCCAATTATTATACATAGGGTGATTCCATTCTCACTCACTCGCCGCCGAGAACTGAAGTTCTTGGCGGGTGAGTTAATTGAAAATGCTGTGAAATCTCAGTTTTAACGGACTGAGGCTATGGCTTGTAGAAATTGATTTCTGGATAGTCGTGCATAGAATGAAATAACCATGTATTTGTGGATAAATTAAATTATAAATATAGCTAGAAAATAGCTAGACATTCTAGAGGTAAATTTTATCTGTTGATAGCAAAACTACCTAAAATTAAAAAATGATTTTAGTTTTCATTTTTTACAATATGAAGAAATCTTTATATAAAGATTTCATTTCTAAAAAGAATTTATGGTCATGATTGAATGATGAAGAAAAGTCAGTTATTTTGGGATCTTACGAACAAGCAGTGACTTCTGCTTAACTACTAGAACTAGATATACCAAAAGCAAGAAATTAAAATGCCAGTCCTTAATCAGTACATAAGGAATCTATCTCAAATAGGTTTTCGTTATAAAAAAATCTTTAAGTTGGTACTTAGCCTAAGTGTTGGAGTTTTTGCTTCGATACTAATTGGAATGTACTTTGTTGCAAGAGACACGTCAGCAGCAAATTCATACACAACATCTTGGATAGGTAATACATTTGGCGGTGGTAGCAAATGGGTACAAATTCAACTGAGTGGTATTTATGTTGCTCCCAATGGCACAGTATATACGAATAGTCCTTGGGATGAAGCAGGTCGGGAAGTTGGAATTTATAAAGATGGGGAAGTCATTGGCAAGGCTGATGACTTACATGGATGGGAAAGGCTTGGCGGAGTTGCTATCACGGTTGATAATAAGTACATTTATGTAGCTATGCAACAAGGTCGTAGTGGAAATCCAGGGGAAGATTATCCACCGAAGGGAACACTTTGGTATTGCGTCAGACGCTACGACTTGTCTGGGAAGCCAGCACCCTTTCCTGGAGGGCGTGGCTGGGACAAAAGTATGTTAATTGTTAATACTAAAAGTCAAGTGACTGGACTAACAAATGCAGGCGGTGAATTGTATGTCAGTGATCCTGCAGCTAACAAGGTTCGCGTCTATAACACCAACACAATGAAGGAATTACGGACCTTTTCAGTTCCTAGTCCAGGACCGGTCACTGTAGATAAACAAGGAAATTTGTGGATCATTCAAAGCAAAAATGGCAGCACTCCTGCTAAAGTTTTGCATTATTCTAAACAAGGAAAGTTATTGCCTGAGGCGATCGCCGATATTGCTCAACCTAGCGCGATCGCTGTTGATAATCAAGGCAGACTTTTGATAGCAGACAATGGACGCCGTCAGCAAGTCCTGATTTATGACGTTACAGGTAAAAAGCCAGCGCCAGTAAAAACTTTTGGCGTTCAAGGTGGAATTTATGCAGGTGTTCCTGGTGAAGTCGGAGATTTGAAATTTAACGGAATTAGCGGAGTAGGTGTAGATGCGGGAGGCAATATTTACGTTGCTAATGATGGTTTCAAACGTTCTGGGGCAGATTTGAGAAAGTTTTCCCCATCAGGAAAGCTACAGTGGCGGCTACTGGGTTTGGCATTTATAGACAACGCTGATGGAGATCCAGCGACTGATGCTATAGATGTATACACTAAAGACGAACACTTCGTCATGGATTATGGCAAATCCCCAGGCAAGCAATGGACTTATAAGGGTTATACAATAAATGCTTTCAAATATCCTCAAGACCCACGCTTGAATATAGGAGGAGATGCACCCATCTTTCGCCGCATCAAGGGCAAGCCTTTTTTGTTCATTACAGATATGTATGGCGTTGCTTTCCAAATCTATCGTTTCGACAAAACTAAGAATGGGGAAATTGCCATTCCGTCTGGATTCTTTATTGGTACTAACGTCAATGAGAAACAAGCGCTTGATGGAAAATGGCCGCCCAATCAACCGAAAACGGGAGAGTGGATCTGGCGCGATAAAAACGGTAACGGCGCGTTTGATGTAGGCGAATACGATACCAGCAAAGATTATCCCTACATCGGGGGATGGTGGGTGGATAGCAAAGGCGACGTGTGGAAAACTCTGCGAAGTCAAGATGGTATTGGCATCCGACATTACCCCGTACAGGGGTTAGATGATCAGGGTAACCCTATCTACGCTTATCGCTCAATGAAAAAGCAAGCGACTCCTAGCATATTTACTGATTTGCGGCGGATTGAGTATTTTCCCGAAACAGACACCATGTATTTATCAGGCTTTACCAAAGATAACCCTGCAATTAATGGTGATTATGCGAAGTTGGTCGGCTCTGAGATTGCACGTTATGACAATTGGAGTAAGGGAAATCGAAATCCCCGTTGGCGGATTGTTCTTCCGGCTGACAAGAGCGCACCTCCTGAAGTTTTGTCTCCAGCAGCAATTAGTGTAGCAGGAGATTATGTATTCGCTGTGACAGTGAAGAAGGCGGAGGTGTACGTCTATAACGCTAAAACAGGAAAGCAAGTCAGAATATTGAAACCCGGTCCAGAAGTTGCAAGCGAAACTGGCTGGGTTGATATTCCTTATGGAGTCCGGGGTTTTCGCCGCTCAAACGGAGAGTACCTAGTCTTTGTTGAGGAAGATTACAAAGGAAAGGTCATTATGTATCGGTTGCGGGGATAAGCACGAACATAACTTTTCTTTTAGATTCATTTCCAAACTTGGTTTAGTTTGGAAATGAATTAAGTTTTTAATTTTAACAGCAAAGCTCTAGAAATTTTAAAGTTATGGTAAAAAGCACATATTGATAGTTGTTATAAAATAACAAATAACATACAGTATTAAGATTATATGACAACAAATTTTCAACTTCTATATATATTTCTTCTGAAAGAAATAATCAGATTAAAAATGTTACCCTATTAGCTCGGATAATTACATGATGAGGAAAATTTATGAGAACCAAAGAATTTCTTAAATTCTTTCAAAAACTCGTTCCAATTGACTTACTTTATCTGCTACAGAATATCCACTCTAATCTACTGTTTCGGTGGATTTTACTAAAAGGAAGTGAGCCGATAACCTTTAGCAAGAAATCGGCGATAGTTTTTTCTCCTCATCAAGATGATGAAACCTTCGGTTGTGGAGGTATGATTGCCCTCAAACGAGAACATGGAATACCTGTAACGGTAGCTTTTCTAACGGATGGACAGAGTTCGCATGGTCCAGATTCTCAAATCAAAGAAAAAATTATCCAAATTCGCAAGCAAGAAGCGGTAGAAGCGTTAGAAATTTTGGGAGTAGAAACCTCAAAAATTCACTTTTTGGAAAAACCAGACGGAAGTTTACAAGATTTACAAAAAGAGCAGCGGGAACAAACAATTCAGCAGTTGGCTGAACTTATCAAGTCTTATCAACCAGAAGAAGTTTACGTTCCTCACAAAAAAGATTGCCATAAAGACCATGAGGCAACATATGAACTTGTTAAAGAAGCAATTGCTCAAGTAGGTATTGAAGTAGAACTACTACAATATCCTATCTGGTTATTCTGGAGGGCACCGCTGTTTATTATGCTTAAGGTGCAGGATATTGCGGCTGCTTACCGACTCTCAATTGAGTCAGTTCAAGACAAAAAAACAAGGCGATCGCTCTTACTGTTCTCAGCTTGAAAACTTACCTCGTGGCTTTGTTAAGCGATTTTTGGGATCTTATGAAATCTTTTTTAAGGCAGAATCTTAGGAGCGCCCCACGGATGGCGATCGCTCTTGGCGCGTCAAACAGTTTTGGATTTTAGATTTTGGAAAATGGAATTGACCCTACGGATCTAGGACTTACGCACGCTCACAAATTGACCATCATATGAATAACGAGATTTGGTCGTTCCAGACTGTTGGCGATCTGCGCTCCGCGCAGCAGCGTTTGCGCAGCGCCCCCTTAGGGGCTAGCTATCGCCTAAAACAGATATAGCGATCCTAAATGATTTGTGAAATATCGATACAGGCCGTTGACCGTTGACTGTTGACAGTCAACTGTTAACAGTCAACAGCCACCACTAATATTTTTCACAACTGAAATAGGATTGCTATAGTTCATTGCTTGCTAAAGTAGAAAAATCTCACTTTCATGCCTGAGAATTACCACTTCACCATTGATTATTTCTGTCAATGCGTAAGTCCTATCCCTCTTCTGTCACTCTCCGAAAACTTTTTGCCATTTCTGAATTCTAGAGCTTTTGTATACGAAGCGATAAGCCGGAGGCTTGACGCTCCGCGTATCGCAAGATTTT
>JAAUSC010000274.1 GCA_012031965.1 Scytonema sp. RU_4_4 | reverse complement strand
CCAAACAGTGAAGCTGTGGGATGTCACCACTGGGCAATGCCTCAAAACTTGCGGGCGGACATAGTAATCGGGTGACATCAGTTGCCTTCAGTCCCCAAGGTACTATACTTGCCAGTGGCAATGAGGACCAAACAGTGAAGCTGTGGGATGTTAATACTGGGCAATGCCTCAATACCTTACAAGGGCACACTCATTGGGTATGGGCAGTTGCTTTTAGCCCAGGCAGTCATATGCTTGCCAGTGTCAGTAATGACCAAACAGTAAGGCTTTGGGATATAAGCACTGGTCGTTGCCTTCAGACTATGTACGGTCATACTGACTGGATCTGGTCACTCACCTTCAGTCTTGATGGTTGTACTGTAGCAACTGGCAGCTTTGACCAAACGGTGAAACTTTGGAATGTCAGCGCAGGTCAGTGTATTAATACTTTGTATGGACATACCAATGGCGTATACTCAGTTGCCTTTCTGGACGATTGCACGTTGGCAAGTGGTAGCGGTGATCAAACAGTGAAACTTTGGGATGTCAGCATAAGCAGCTGTACAACAACTTTATCGGGACATTCCAAGTTAGTTTGGTCAGTAGCCTTTAGTCCCAATGGTCAAACCCTATGTAGTAGTAGTGAAGATGAGACGATTAATATTTGGGATGTAAAGACGGGAAAGTGCTTGAAAACTCTGAGGAACTTTAGACCTTATGAGGGTATGAATATCACTGGCGTGACTGGTTTAACTAAGACTCAAAAAATGACTTTGAAAGATTTAGGGACGCTTGAGTATAAAGAGAACCAGTAATATCGTTATAGTCGTTATAGTTATAGTATGGAAACTTTTGCAGCCAGTCAGGTTGATGACCATAACTCGTCCTCCTCAACTTTAGCTCGCCTATTTTACTGCACAGTATAACCTCCATCAATGATCATGTTGTGTCCCGTAAGGAAGGAAGCTGCGTCCGAACACAACCAGACAACAGATTCTGCGACCTCCTCCGGCTTGCCAATACGTCCTATAGGATGTGCTGCCGTAACTTGAGCAAGTAAGTCTGTGGGGACATTAGATAGCATATCGGTCTCAATGCTACCGGGACTCACAACATTAATCCGAATGCCAGATTTAGCATATTCTATCGCTGCTGCTCGAGTTAAGGCAATAACTCCACCTTTAGTGGCACAGTAGGTGGAACCACCGACGGCACCGACGACACCACCCACGGAAGCCATGTTCACAATTGCGCCGCATCCTTGTTTGAGCATTGCCCGGATTTCGTACTTAAGGCAAAGCCACGTTCCTTTGAGGTTTACGTCGAACATATGGTTCCACTCCTCTTCCGATATTTCAGTGAGTGGACTGAAAGCCGCGATCCCGGCATTGTTGCAAGCGTAGTCCAAGCCACCATAGGTATAAATAATCTTGTCAACCAGCACCTCTACTTGAGCAGCCTTTGACACATCGGTCTTGACAAAAATAGCCTCACCTCCTGCCTCTTGTATGAGCCGCACCGTCTCTTCCCCCTCAATAGCACGACGACTGGCAGCCACGACCTTCGCTCCAGCCTGTGCAAACGCGATCGCTGTCGCTCGACCAATGCCTGATGAAGCCCCAGTGACCAGCGCGACTTTTCCATACAATGAAGTTATCATGCTTGTGCTCCTTTCCTTTTGCTTCCTTTGTTTTGCAATAACTGATATCTATTTGCGTTTGGAAACTTTCCCAAATCTGGCTGGTTAAGCACCATGATATCTTTAGCACCGACGGCAGCAAGCGACGCCACCGCCACTGATAAATTTGCAACTGCCTCGGTGGGGTTGGGAACATTACCCGAAAAGTAACTGAAGTAATCATTGGCACCAGCCCAAACGATGTAGAAGGCGTCTGGTTTAGCAAACGGATTTGCTACTGTAAAGCCGTTAATCTGTTGCTGTAATCCCGGCAAACCAGCAACGCTAATGTTATCAACTCCCGTGGTAGCTCCCCCAAAGGCGAAATTTGTTTGAGGATTGAAAGTCAACCCCAGTTCTTGTGCAAGATATTCAACCCAAACTGGACCATTGGAAAAACGTCCATCAAAGTAGGTCGACTAGGAGGAATGGCTCCGGCTGTGGCATTGAATACATTACCCGTATCAGAAAAGCTATCGCCAAAGACAGAAATACTCTCATAATTCTGTGCTGTAACCTTAAGCGGAAACATGAAAGACAACAGGAAAAATCCTGTTGCTAGAATTTGTCTTTGCATAGTTAAATCTTGGATATGCTTTCAATATTGGTAGATAGCCTTAACAACAAACAAAACTTTTGTCTTTGGCTTGTTTCACTGCCAAGTCGGGTTTCTTGAGCGGGTCAGGACCTAGGGTCACATCGCCCCAGCGCATCACACTTGCGGAGGCAGAACTAGCTGCACCGAAGCCATAGATAAGAACTAGGTCATTTTCGCGAATTTTACCCAGCTGTGCAGCATGGTAGAGATTGGCTACGGTCAATGCTGATCCAATGTTTGCATAGAGAGGGTAGATGTTGATTGTGCGTTCTGGGTCAATGCCGAGTACACGCGTACAAAAACTTGCAAACCAAGCAGTGGGTGTATTGAAAATAAAAAAGTCGATTTGCTCTAGCGTCAAACCAGCAGCAGCAATAGCCCCCTCGCAACATGTACAAAGAAGCCCCACAGCCGTTTCGCCGATCACCTTGTTCGTGCCCTTGGGCACTTGCATACGGAGCTGGGGATTACCCTGCTCATCCTCAATAAGTTTAAAAGAGAATTGGTCACACAAGACGCTGGTATTAACAGTCTTTGTGCCAAGGATCCCTTGGTTTGGTTTGAGTGAACTGACTAAGAAAGCTCCAGCACCATCGCTAAAAAACCATGAGAGAGTATCCTTTTCATCGAAGAAGCGAGAGTACGTACATGAAATAACCACTAACACATTGTCATACCCTCCAGCTTGTACTAAAGCACAAGCAGTTTCAAGCGCAATTGGGGTACTGGCGCATGTTGCATCGAGATTCCATGCAGCACAGCGCAGACCGAGTTGACGAGCAAGAAAGGCTGCATTGCCAAAGCCTATTTGTTCAGGTAAGAATGAGGCGACGAGCAACAGATCTACGTCGTTAGGAGAAAGTTTTGACGCGTCAAGGGCATCCATTGCTGCGCGATACTCTAATGTTAGCGATGACTCCTCTGGGGCAAGGACCCACCGCTCAACAGTGCCACGAAAGGGGTCTGACAGATAGGGCATCATCTCTAACTCATACTCGTTGCTAGGAGTAGAGCCAGACACCGAAAATAGCCTTGCCAAGCTTTTTTGCTCGGACTGAGCAACTAGATCTGGATAATTTTTTCTGTAGTAATCTTTCGTACGTCTAATGCTAGGAAAACTCAGTGCGAGCGAGCGAATGCCAACTGAAGTATGCATCATGTCCAATCTCCTCTTAATAATCCGTAGCTCCCTGGGAAATCAAGTTATGAATACGGCTCCCAATCGGCGCAGGCTGAGTTGGGTCTATTACTACATCAATAACAAACGGACCAGTCGAGACAAGTGCTTTCTCCAGTGCTGCTTGAATGTCAGACTCCTTTTCGACGCGAATGCCATCGGCTCCCATTCCATTGGCAATCTTAACAAAATTCGCCTGCGAAATTTTGCATCGATCCCCTTAAACCCCAGCAACGCCATTCCTTGGTCGCACATATTGTAGTGCGAGTCGTTGAGTACAATCCAGACAGCGGAAATCTGGTGTTGCACGGCAGTGCTTACCTCACTATTCATGAGCATGGCACCATCCCCAACGATGGCAACAGCCTTGCCATTCCGCGCTAGCGCAGCACCCAGGACGCCCGTAACAGCATGACCCATTGCTCCGAATCCGGTACTGACACGGTAACGACCCGGTTTGGTAAATCGCAGCATATGATTTCCCCAAGCAAAGGAGTTACCTGCCTCAGTCATCACTACCGCATCGCTTCCCTCAACAATTACTCTTTGAATCACATTCATCAGTACCTCGGGTCGCACCGGACCACTGGCGCTGGGATTGATTACATTACGCTTAGGTCTTGGCAGCGACAGAGTCTTTGACCGACTTTGACGCTTCGGAAAGTGCTTTAGCAGCGCTTTCACAAACATTCCCACATCTGACTGAATGGCAAACGTCTCAGCAGATGGATACGCGGTTCCTGGCACTTCCGGGTCGATGTCAATATGCACAAAACCCCGCTTGGGGATCATTGCAGGGTTCCAGAACGAGGTAAATTCACCAAGGCGTGTTCCGAGTACCAGCGTCTGCAAAGGACGATACTCTTGCATATATCTCAAAACCGACTCATGCCCAGCAAAGCCGGTAACGCCCACGAACTGAGAATGATCCTCCGGAAAAATACCTTTACCGCGCGGCGAACACATCACCGCAGCCCCCGTTCTCTCTGCAAGCTGGCGAATCTCCGCTGCAGCATCCCGCGCACCAAAGCCAACCCAGATGGCAAATGGTCCTTCCGACAATAACCGCGCACATTCCGCAATCGTTTCCTCACTTGCGACTGCGGAAGCAACAGAGAGAGTTACTTGTGGCAACGATGTCTCGATTGAACTTGTTTGGATGTTGGTGGGGATACTCAAGTGTGCTACAAAGCCATCCGGTCGGGCTAAGCCTTTGGCAAGCCGTCGATAGACCTCTGGAAGTTCATCACTGCATTCGAGAGTGGTTGCGTAATGAAACAGATCTCCCGAGGTAAAAATTCCAGCGTTGGGCATGGTGTAAGCGCTGGTCTCTTGAAATGCCCACTGTCCGCGCTGCGGTCCTGAGGTGGAAGGCGACAGGAAAATCACCTTAGCACCCTCCCACCGTGCAGCGAATAACCCGGTTAACGCGTTCGTGATCCCTGGACCTGTTGTAGTAAACACTACGACCGGGCGACCACTTGCAAAGTACGCTTCAGCGGCGGCAAAAGCTGCTCCTGCTTCGTGACGAAAGTGCAGTACGCGTATGGAACTATGCTGCAGTGCGTGCCAAAGGGGGGCGATCGCACCACCCGAAACACCAAACGCATATTGCACTCCCATATCTTCCAGCATTTTGGCGATCGCAGAAGCTACCGAGACAGACGTAGATTGCTGGCTATTGAGGCAAGGTGAGATATCCAACGAGGGATTTGAATGGACATCTGCAATAGGCGAGCAGGTTCCAGTTGACTTGGATGGCGAAGAAATGGAAGAGCCAGATGAATACTTTCGGTGCGTGGCAGGATCTGGCACGAATGAAACAAGGGTATTTTGTTCTGACTTTTCAGTCGGGATTGCCTTGATAGGACGATCTGTAGTACTCATAATTGGTAGATGCACATAGGTTGACAATCAGCCATACTTGTGTGGCTGTGGGGCATCAGCAAGAAAGGCTATTGAACGCAGCAGCGGCGTCTGCGAGTGGTTCAAAATATTAATGGTCACGGATGGCGACCCACTATAAACTTCGTTGACATCGCGCACATTATTGACATAATCGATGTCACTACCAAGAAGTCTGAATGATTGGCAAACCTGAACAGGCAGTAGTTCACCAAGCGGTGCTCCCTAAGTAGCCGCGTCAAACACTTTACATTTTGTGGCGGCTGCATTATTCCAAAATATGTATGTATATTAATGCAAAAATGGGGGGTTTTGTCAACTGTATTATGTATGTTCATCGGAAGATGCAAAGTAAATAGGGCTTATGCATTGACATACATTTGTTTATATGTATTAGCTCTAGCTGAAAAACTGAAGGTCAGTTAAGTTTGGTGAGATTTTCTTCTATATTCTTCATAGGTGTAAGCAAAGTCTACTTATGCACTTAAGGATAGAAATAGTTTTTTGCCAGCAAATCGCTCATAAATTGGACGCCTGACAAGTACGCAACCGTGCTGCTTGGCGCATGGTCGTTGAAGTACAACAACATATTTGCAAAGTGCGTAAGTCTTAGTAAAGTTACTCCTGATGGTGTATGTTTTGCTTTTCAATGCAAAACACAACTTATCTCTAGTAAACGCTTGACTTGCTTAAAAGCTCTCTTGGTATGTAATTTCTAAAGTTTTTTAGGACTAAAGTACTTTTTAAGAGTCTAAAGTTTTTTAGGACTAAAGTACTTTTTAACGGTCTAAAGTACTTACTAAAGGTTGTTGATGACTGCTTAGAGGGTGTTAACCCCTAGGGATGTCCAACAAATTCCTAAATTTTCAGCCAATACTCTAAAACTTGCACATTGCGTTCTGAAATCTTGGCGCTAGAACACGTTTGCTATCTTCAAGGAAATTTGCATTGTGCCGCAATCAGCAAAATGCCTTCGCCCTCGGGATCGCCCCAAGTGCCCTTGTAGTCCTGGTTGCGTAATATGAATTCCAGAGTTCCTTTTGGTTGCAATGCTGGCAATAAAAGCATGGCGGGTGAAACATCTCCCCAGAAATCAACTATACTCTCTTGAAGTCGCTGTCGGGTAGCAGACTCAATTTCCGATGGCAAGAGAGCACATACAGGCAAAGTGGAAGAATTAGACATGATGCACCCTTACTTTTGTATGACGTAGTCCTAAATGTGTCAAGGTATATAGCAGGGAGTCCTCAATGAACAACTCGCTCCAACCCGGTTTTTCAAGCCTTTTAAAGACCATCTAGTTCATCTGCCTGAATGAGAGAGATTTTGATAATTTCATACTTTATGCCTTGATACAACTGCTTTTTCGGATAGCTTGGTTTACAACTGATTACATATATCCACAACAAACAAAGTTCCCTAAGCTAGCCAGTAACAATGTAGTTATGGAAACATGAATAAAAATTTACATAACCTACTTTTAATTTCTACCACAGATTCTTAAAAGAATTTTACTAAATTTTTACAACTTTATACGCGCCAACAATTTTTTTCTAATTTTGGTATCTAACCTAGATTCTGCCGATACCGTTCAATTCCAATTAATTTTTCGTTTTTTTACCTGAATTTCTAAGTTGATAAGGAGTACAGGTATTAGCCCTCTATGCACGGTTTTTTGTACCTTGTTGGCAAAATTCTCAATTATTTGGGAGTCTATGGAACACGCAAGGTGTGAAATATAGGAAAATACATCTGTGAGAGCGCGAATGTGGGAAATCTAGAATCTAAAGCTAAATAAGTTAATTGAATCTAGTCGCAATATTATGTTAAATCCAGTTTGTATAACTCTATGATTGTCTAGCCCTAGCCTTGCGGGCTTAGTTGTGTAGCCCCAAGCTTCTAGCTTAAGGGATAAAAGAGGTGTGTTGAACTATGGATTTGGTATTGCGAGTAGGCTCAACCCTTTATTAGTCTAACAAGACAGACATTGCTCTCTTGAGGTAAATTCAAAATAGTAAAATAAAATCAAAACTTGATTTTATTTAATTCTTCATAATCGTTTTAGTGGACTGAAGTTTGCTGTTACTAAGTTTTTCAAATTCGTAAAGTTTTTTCCATTAAAGATCGATAATTTAAGGGCAAACTTAACAGCAATAGGAATGAATGTGCTAAAAGACTTGGGGGTGCATCTCAGTTTTGTAGGGTAAGCGTAATGAGGGAAGATTAAAGAAGTTGCTAGCTAGGGTAATGCCGTATGACTCCAGAACAAGAAGCAGCAATTCAATCACATGTGCACTCCATTGCCGAG
>JAAUSC010000072.1 GCA_012031965.1 Scytonema sp. RU_4_4 | reverse complement strand
TAAGTATATTTCTAAAAAGAAAAATTTCTTTTGGGTTACAAAATAATTTTCGAAAAAGAAATAAAAAAGAAATCCAAGTAAAGTTCATGCTCCGTCATATTCAAAACTATAGAAGTTCCGGCTACGAAAATTCCTTTTGAATAAAGTGCTCAAGTAGCCAGGGAACTATCAAAACAGCCTGACATAGGACTCCTATTTGATTTTTGTGAAAGTGGCTGCGCTCTGCGCTTAAAAAACTCAGTACACCTTTATTCCTTTTTCCCTGTTAAGAGTTCTCTGTCTCTACGAGTGATTCACAACAATCAAATCGGATTGCTATAGAGCGAAAAAGGAGTGAATTGTGATTTTATTTCTCACTTTTATGAAAAAACTATCAATTTTCCTGATTTTTTATAATACAATTGTAAAGAGTTAATAGAACTTAAAATTCTATTTTCTATCCTTATTGAAACAGGATGAAGTCATAGAATAAGCGAGAGATTTTACATCAGCCATCGTAATATTCGCTTCATGGAAGAACTCAATTATCATGACAACAACTGGAATTAAGCAAGAAAATATTAAGAATGATGTTCTGCCTACAGTGGAACACTGGGTCTTGTTTTCAACGATTCTTGCTTCCAGCATGGCCTTCATTGATGCCTCAGCACTGAATGTCACCTTACCTGCGTTGCAAAAGGATCTCCAGGCGGGCGGAGTACAATTACTGTGGATTGTTAACATCTATCTGCTTATGCTCGCTGCGCTCATCTTGGTGAGTGGCTCACTGGGTGATCAACTGGGGCGCAAAAAAGTGTTCATGACTGGAATAAGTCTGTTCATTGTGGCATCACTATTGTGCGGGTTGACCCCAAGCACCGATTTACTGATTTGGGCACGAGCCGTGCAGGGAATTGGTGGTGCTATGATGATTCCGGGTAGCTTAGCGATTATCACTGCGACTTTTAACTCAGAAGAGCGAGGGCGAGCGATTGGAACTTGGTCAGCAGCAACTACAATCGTAACCATTGCGGGTCCAGTGTTAGGGGGCTGTCTATCTGATATTGGACTCTGGCGTGGCGTGTTTTTAATTAACCTACCACTGGGACTCACCACTTTGCTGGTGCTTCATTTTAAAGTTCCAGAGAGCCGAAATGAAACTGCTTCCGCACAAATCGACTACCCTGGCGCAATTCTGATGATGTTAGGGCTGGCAGGGCTTACCTATGGCTTTATCTCACTGCCTGACTTAGGATTGAGTGATCCGCGCACCTACGGAGCATTACTCGGTGGTATCATCGCACTGGTGTTTTGTGGAGTGGTCGAAGCTCGTAGCTCCCACCCAATGTTGCCTCTATACCTGTTTCAGTCGCGCACCTTTAGCGGTACCAACCTGCTGACCTTATTTCTGTACGGAGCCTTTAACGTCGGACCTTTCTTTCTCTGCTTGAACCTTGTAGATGCACAAGGCTACCGTCAGTCGATCGCCGGATTTGCAGATATGCCATTTGCACTGGTACTTGCGGGACTATCGCCTTGGACTGGCGCTCTAGCAGACCGCTATGGTCCACGCTTGCTCCTGATCGTGGGTCCCTCTCTGGTTGGGCTAGGGTTCCTACTGCTGGCTCTGGTAGGACTCACTCACGGACCTGCTGACTACTGGACGACTTTCTTCCCAGGCATTTTAGTGTTTGGGCTAGGGATGGCGGTTACGGTTGCACCTCTAACTACGGCTGTGATGGGAGTAGTGCCCACGCGATATGCAGGAACAGCATCAGGAATCAACAATGCTGTTGCACGGACAGCAGGTGTGTTGGCGATCGCGATTATTGGCTCGGTCGCACTCTATGCGTTTGCGGGAGCATTAACAGCCCATACTGCTGACTTCAATCTTTCTAACGAAGCGCAGAGCGCACTCCAAGCTGGAGCTAGCCAGTTCGGACAGGCGATCCCTCTGCCAGAACTTGCACCCGAAAAGCTTAATGCAGTCGAAACAGCGGTTAAGTTAGCCTTTGTTGATACCTTTCGGGTGGTCATGCTCATCTGTGCTGGCTTGTCTTGGCTCAGTGCGACGATGGCTGCACTACTGGTCGATCACGAGGAAACCGTTGCAAACGTGATTTAGTTTTAGCCCGCTAAAGCGGGCTTTGTTTGCGTCAATCCAGTATTCTAGTACAGCGGGCGCGGAAATAAAGCTACCATTTAAATCAGCGAAAAGCCTAGATAATAAGCTTTTTGACCGCAACGCTCTCGCTCCAGGGCATGCTTTTGACTTTTGACTTTTGACTTCCAAGGTAGCGGTACTAGTACAACGCGGCGTAAATAGGGCAACCATTTAAAATCCCTAAAAACCTCATTCCATAATACTTTTGACTTTTGACTTTTGACTTTTGACGAACGCCAGAGCGGTACTAATGTCCTCCCATGTAGAGCGGTACCGCACGACCATTACCATGCTGTAGCAGCTTGTCGCGAGTCAGTTGACGATGATTAGACTTGCGTTTCTCTTGAACGTGAATCTGGAAATCGTTAGCCCCATAGCTGATTGTGGCATAGGAGAGTGCAACCCGAGAGTTATCATTGATAAAAGCAATCTCATTTGGCGGGACGTTTCCAGTCACGTACAAAAGCGCCCCAAACAACTCACTCGCACCGCCTCCTTTGGTATGAAGCACTGTGTTAACGTTACCTCCTTCGGTCTTGAGACCTAACACCCAAAGCTTCCCGCCGTTATTAAATATTTTCTTGCTACTACCTTCTGGATTGAGCTGACGAGCCCACACCTGTTGAGGATGCTCAAATTGCCAACCTTCAGCAGATACATCCTCAATAAAGAGCTTTCCGGCTCCTGGTGTGTTCCGAAACGCATACTTCTGGTCGTTGGGTCTTAATGAGCAGCAAGTGACATCTTTCAAAAAGAGTGTTCGGGAAGTTGCGTGTTCAAAACCAATAAATCCAAGTCGTGGAGGAGCTTTTTGATGCAGGTTTGTGATACCAAGATGTTCAATCGTTACGTCATTTGCTTTTCCATTCTCAATGCGAATGAACGGTTTCGGCTTGTTTGCATTTTCAAAAGCTGACCCAGAAGAAGAGAGCACAGCATTTATCGCAGTGATTTTGCGAACATTTGCTTTGACTCGTAGGGTATCGCTCACAAAGTAACGACCAGGCGGAAAGTAAATAGTGGACTTTCCTGAGTCAAGAGCTTTTTGAATCGCAGCTGTATCATCGTCCCAATCCTCACCTCCATCTGCTTTTTTCCCTCTTGCACCAAAATCCTCAACATTTGCCCAGTTTGAGAGATTATTGTCATGAAAGTTTGGGGATTCCTGAATCGGAAGATTGAGAGAGTTCTTTAAGGAAGATGTAAACAAAGTAAAAGGAGCATTCGAGGTAAACTCCTTCAACACAGTCCGCTTCAAATCTTTATTATTTTGCCTAATGACTGACTTATAACCAGATGAGTACACATTGCGAGCAAATAAACCACTATTATTCTCAATAGCACTCATTGAGCGTTCGCCGCCAGAAAGCTTCGCGTCCAGAAGGGTCATCAGACTCGTTGAGTTTGTATTACGTACTGCTGGAACACGATTGCTGCTCAATAGGTCTCGTATTGCGACAATATTCCCTGAGTTTTCTAGACCAACAGTTTTCTGATTGCAAAGAGTGATGTGCTCAAGAGTCATACCGTTGACCTGACCCGCAATACGAATACCATAGTCAAAGCCTTCGACAATGAGATTTTTGACGAGAGCCGGACCAATCCACCGTCGCGTCATATCAAGTCCGACGAGTCCTTGACCGCGAAGTCGAACATTACGAACAGCACCAGTATTGTTTGCGAGATAATCGAGTGCGATCGCTCCTCGGTTTTTGCCAGTGTCAATCGTCAGGTCTTCGATGTAATTTGCAAACGCCTCGTTTCCCTCTCCCTTGGCGGGATAGTCCTTACCTCCTCCGTAAGGCTGTTCCACGTAGAGTCCTGATGCCGTGTAGACAACTGCTTTTGGCTTGCTGGGGTTATTGTAACCTGGTGCATTATCCTTCAAGCGAATAATAGTAGTGGCGCGGTTTTGTCCTTGGAGCCATAGTTGCGATTGCCATTTGCCGTTTTTATCTCGCCATTCTAGGCGATCGCTCACCAGATAAGTCCCTTTAGGGAAGTAGAGAATTCTATTTGTCCCCACGTTCTCTTGAATTGCCTTCTGAATTGCCTGAGTATCATCTGCGACACCATTACCTTTTGCTCCATATTGAATTTTAACATTAATCACAATATTCTTGGGAAAGAGCTTATCCCCTGTTGTACTTTTGTCAACAATACATTTGTTCTCTCCTTTGTTTAACTTCTTCTGTGAAACTCCTAACACGGAAACAGAGATGTTTTGAACAAGTGTAGGAGTTGTAACAACAGCAGCAAGAGAAAGTACTACTATTCCACAGAGGGTGGAAAGTCTTTTCCAGATTTTTTTACTACGCTCAAACTGTATCATGACCACCTCTTTTAGCTTTGGTAAAACAAGCTTCTTAACGGGACTTCTTACCTTTAATAATCCTCCTGCTGTCTGTAAAAACAGCACTTTAGTGTTTCATTAGATTTTCAAAACTAAAGCGAAGCTTTATATATTCAAAGCCATAACAACAATATCCGGGAAAAACACAAATTTCTCAATAAATGACAGAGTTTCCAAAAGATTTCTGAATTGCTTAGATAGCTCAAAGTTTGAGTATAAAAGCATTTCAGCGTTTTCACATGAGATGAAAGACGTTTATCAGTACTTGTTCTGATAAAAGGATCCGGAATATTAGCTAATTTGCCGAAAAAGTATGACAGAATCTTCTGTGCAAAATTACCAACTCACTTCCCGAAAGTTGCTACATTGGGAGATGTAGAAATACGACTTTCTAGTATGCCGCAATATTTCGGTGCAGTATTTCGGTGCAATATTAGGTAAATATTATGTTGAGGTTAGGAAGTCAAATAGTATTACGCTGTTTGGTTACAGACCAATAGAATATCAATACCACGACATTGACCATGTTGTGTTATGAGCATTGGGTTTGTTCGAGAAGGAAGTCGCTCTTAAAAAAGAATTGCACTTCCAGGTGAAATCTGTCAGTCAATAAGGTTATTGACCATAAGATGCGTTGGAAAATTCAATGAGGGAAGTGTTAATCACAAGTTACAGCAATAACATATAGTTAAAACGGAGGAGTGGATGCAGGAACTGCAAACCGAGAAGCAACAACCAATTGAACTACCCAAATTACCAGAAAACCCCCTAGTCTCAATACTGATTGCCAACTATAACTACGCCAAATATATTGGCGAGACTTTAGATAGTGTACTTTCCCAGACTTATCCCCATTTTGAAGCAATTATTTGTGATGATGGGTCTAAAGATAACTCTTGTGAAGTTGTCGAGAGCTATGCAAAGAAAGACTCCCGGATTAAGCTAGTACGTCAGCAGAATGGGGGTGTAGCCTCAGCATTAAATACAGCTTATAGAAACAGCAGTGGTGAAATTGTCTGTGTGCTGGATGCAGATGATATATGGATGCCTAGCAAGTTACAAAAAGTTGTCGAAGCCTTTCAATCTGACGCCAAAGGAGGCTTTGTTATCGACAATTTAATAAATATTGATGGTGATAGCAAAATCATTAAATCGACGCCTATATTTACTGAGCTATCTTCTGGTTGGAAAGCACCTTTCACAATGGAAAATGGTGGGTTTGCATATAATATACCACCAGCCTCAGGACTTTCCATTCGACGCAAGGTTGCTGACTTCATCTTTCCAATGAACGAAGCGTTTACGCGTAACGCAGACACTCTTATTAGCTATCTTGCACCCCTAATAACTGTCATAGTTCCTGTACCAGAAGTGCTAACCAAGTTTCGCTTACATGGCTCCAACCTTACAAGTTCAAGCAGTTACGTCTTAAAAGATTTCGAGAGAGACGTGAGTAATTGGGAGCGTACTCATCAAGAGCAAAAACAGCTTTTAACTAGGGTATATGGTAAAGAGGTTGCAGAAAAACTGACTGGTTTAGAAAAAAGTGTGAAGTATCTCCACTTCCGCTATGTAGCAATGCGCTTAAAGCGAGTACCCAGAACAGAGACCAAGAAAGCTCATCAGCAACTGACTGCTCATTCACACTTTGGTTACTCTGCGCCTGAACGATGGTTTTTACCTTGGGCAGAGTATTTACCTGATGTTTTCTTTGCCAAAATGTTTGATGTTGTGTATGGAGCCAACCCAGTGAAGTACTTTCTCAAAAGGTTAGTCGGAGATTTGACCAATCCGCATTATGTTCTCAGGTAATCCCAAACGAGATGTTTAAGCATAATTACAAAGGATGATAGATGAGTCAGACATCAATTGCTATCTTTACTTGGGGTTTAGACGGCGGAGCATTCACTAACCTTCCAGTAGCTCTGGTAAAAGGGTTTTGGAACTTAGGAGTGAGAGATTTGTACATCTTGTACCTCTCAAAAGGACCAGCAGAAGATATCACTTTTCCAGAAGGTGTCAAATTAGTGTCACTGGGTGTTGAGCGGTCAATGGCTTCTCCCATTGCTCTATCAAGGTTTTTGAAAACAGCTAAGCCAGATGTGCTGATAGCTATGCCCACAATCATCTGTATTCCTGCAATTATGGGATGGCTATTAGCTCAAGAGCGACAGACAAAATTTGTGATTTATCAAGGGGATACTTTAACCTCAGACATAGCAATTGATCACAAGCATAACCTGCGCTTGCAAATCATGCCTTGGCTCGCACGACTTTTATATCCCACAGCCAATGGTTTAACGACTGTCAGCCAAGGTGTTCTTGACATCCTCAAACAAGACCGTATCCCCATTCCCCGCAATCGTGTAGCAGTCATCCCGAATCCTGTCGATGTTGAAAACTTTTTAGTGCGTAGTCAAGTAGAACCTGAGCATCCTTGGCTTCGACACAAAGACAGTCCAGTTATTGTGAGCCTTGGGCGTTTAGGAAAGCGCAAAAACTATCCGATGTTATTGCAAGCAGTAGCAAAAGTCCGAAGCCATCTCAAAGTCAAGCTCATTATTTTGGGAGAAGGTCCAGAAAGAAAAAATTTGGAGGAGATCATTACCAAACTGGGTTTGCAAGAGGACGTCAGTTTACCTGGTCATGTCGCTAATCCTTGGAGTCATATTGCCAAAGCTGATGTTTTTGTGATGTCGTCCCTAGATGAAGCGTTTTGTTTAGCATTAGTGGAAGCAATGGCGTGTGGAGTACCTGTTATTTCGACTGATGCGATTGGTGGAGGACCTCGCAGTATCTTGGAAGATGGCAAATACGGGAATTTAGTACCTAGAGATGATGTGCAAGCGCTTGCTGACGCAATTCATAAAGTGCTGACTTCACAGAGTTGCGATCGCACTTAATTGATGTGAGTAAACAACGTTGTCAAGTCTTTCAGCCAGAAGCAGTTGCCAAACAGTGGTTATCTTTTTTGGAACAAGTCTAAATGATAAAATTTAACACTGGAGAATTCCATCAATGAAAGTCCTTGTGTCTGCTTATGCTTGTGAACCTGGTCGTGGCTCAGAGCCAGGAGTAGGCTGGAATATGGTTTGCCAGATTGCTAGAGACCATAAAGTCTGGGTTTTGACTTCTAATACTCATCGTCCAGCAATTGAAGCAGAACTTGCTCGTCACCAACCCCCTAACCTCAATTTTGTTTATCTCGATCCACTCGGTTGGGTTTATGACTGGTCTTATGAAGGAAAGCGATCGCAATGGTCAGTCTACCTTCACTACTACTTATGGCAAATTTGGGCTTACTTTGTAGCTAGGCGACTCCATAAAGAGATTAACTTTGATGTTGCACATCACATAACTTATGGTCGATATTCGAGTCCAAGTTTTTTGGTCTTTCTTCCAGTACCCTTCATTTGGGGTCCAGTTGGAGGCGCGGAATCTACACCCAAACCATTCTGGCAAGACTTCAGCAGACGCGCTAAGATTTACGAAACTCTGCGTAACCTTTTGCGTTGGGTGGGTGAACTTGACCCATTTGTACACCTAACAGCTCGCCTAAGTACTGCTGCAATAGTGACGACTCCGGAAACTGCAACCCGTTTGAATGTTTTAGGTACTAAAAGAATTGAAGTTGTACCCGGACAAACTGGAATTAATCAACAGGAGTTTGCTCGTTTGGAAAAACTTGCGATTTCGACACAAGAAAATATTATCAGATTTGTCAGCATAGGACGTCTTCTACACTGGAAAGGATTTCATCTTGGTATAAAGGCATTTGCTCAGACTGGTTTAGAGCAGAGTGAGTACTGGATTATTGGGGAAGGACCTGAGAGAAAAAGGCTCGAAGAACTTGCAAAGCAACTCGGAATCAGCGACAAAATCTTTTTTTTAGGAAAGATATCTCGTGAAGAAACGTTTCGTACCTTAGCAAACTCTCATGTCGTCATTCATCCTGCTCTACATGATTTTTCACCCACTGTTTGTTTAGAGGCTATGGCGGCGAAGCGTCCAGTCATTTGCTTAAATTTAGGCGGACCAGCTATCCAGATTACAGAGGAAACTGGTTTTAAGATTCATGCTCAAACACCTGAGCAAGCAGTGAAGGATATCTCCAAAGCTATGAGGCTGTTGGCTCAAGATCCAGAGCTACGATTACGTATGGGTCAAGCTGGACACAAGAGGGTGAGAGAGGCTTTTAGTTGGGAAAGCAGAGGGCAGTTTTTTGCACAACTTTACAAAGAAATCTCAACCCAAGATAAATCTTACGTGAAATTGGGTTAGAGAATTATGAAGCAAAGCAAACACCTGAAAAAATTAGCAGGAAACTTAGTATTAACATCACCCCAAGCGGGAATAATCACACGGTCTAGCATAATTGTGCTATTCCTCGCTTCTGCTATGTTCCCACGAGTTCTTTCAGCACTAAGGTTCCCATCAGTCGTTAACTTTTTGCACTTTGGCTTTGCCCTAGCTTTATTTGTATGGGTAATCCCTTTAATTCGTAGTCGGATTGCTGTACAGCTCTTAGTGGGACTACTCATTTTATTGGCAATAAGTACATCTAGCGCTCTACTCAATAAAGCAGGACTGATCAATGTTCTCCTCAATTTTTTAATGCTTGCCGAGCCTTTTATATTGTTAATAGCAATTACCAGTATAAAGCTACCTCAAGATAGCATTAAAAAACTTCAAAAGTGGATATTTCTATTTATCTATATTCATCTAGTATTTGTATATTGTCAAAAATTTCTTCTGAAAGCACCAACTAACGATGATGTCAAGGGAATTTTCCTAAATATGGGAGCGGGGCATCACGTAGGAGGTGATGTTGCTCTAACTTTTGGATTTTACTTCCTTTTATCTTCTGGAGTTCGTTCAATATGGTTACGCGTATTTGTCTTTATTTTGTGTTTAGGAAATATCGTTTTGGCTGATGTCAAACAGGTAGTCATTGCATTTCTAGTTTCTTGGTTTATCTTAATCGTGACGCAATTAAAGGAGATTTGGAAAGCAATAATGTATTTGATCATTGCTATTCCAACGACTCTTGGAGTTCTTAAAATCGTCAACACCATGTACGCTGGAATACGCTACATATCCGATATGGAGGTAGTCACAGAAGCTTTTCAATATAAATTATCTGTCTTTTCTATTATTACCTCCTTCTATAAGTCAGATCTAAATTGGTTGTTTGGGCTGGGACCGGGTCATACTATCAGTCGCTTAGGTTGGTTAATGAAAGATTACATACAATTTCTGAAACCATTAGGTGTAACTGGCACTCCTGTTTTTCAAACAGTGTGGGTAGCTCAAGAGAGCTACTACTGGTCTAATAGTATTACTGGCTCAAGTATGTACTCTTTATTATTCTCTTGGGCAGGTATTTGGGGAGATTTAGGATTTTTGGGATTAGGAGTATACTTATATCTCTGGTTTTTAGTCTGGAGGTATATCTGTGTAGATAAGCTTTCAAAATTTTTTCTAATTACTATGTTTGTTGCCGGTCTAATTTTTTCTTGGATGGAAGAACCTGCTTTTATGCTTTTTGTTGTTAGTCTCATTGGACTGCAATGGCAAAAATATCATGCAGATAAATCTCAGAGATTGATGCAACAAAAGATGCAAAATTATCCTTTTCAAAAGGCATTAGGATAAAACGTACAAATGTCATTTTCATCAAAAGCCCTTGTAAAAATTATCAGTAAAATTATCAGTAAAATTATCAGTTAGGATTCATCTTATGAAAATTCTAATTGCCCATAACCGCTATCAGTATGCGGGAGGTGAAGATGTCGTTGTACAAGCTGAACGAGCACTGTTAGAGTCTTATGGACATAACGTGCTTCTATGGGAAGTTAATAATGATAGTATTGTCGGAATTCAAGGAAAGGTCAAAGCTGCACTTTCTGTTGTATATTCACCGACATCAAGAGAGCAAATCAAAGAAAAAATTTCTCATTTCCGTCCTGACATAGTTCACATACATAACTTTTTTCCTCTTCTTTCTCCAGCAGTATACGATGCTTGCCAAGATGCAAATATCCCAGTCGTACAAACGCTCCACAACTATCGGCTTGGATGTCCAAAAGCAATGCCATTAAGAGATGGCAAAATCTGTGAAGATTGTATTGGCAAAGTCTGCCTTGGTCTGGTGTTGTCCACGGATGCTACCGTGGTTCACGAGTACAAAGTGCTGCCGTAGCCACAATGTTGACTTTTCACACATTTCGTGGTACATGGCAAAACCGAGTGGATGCTTACATCGCCTTGACCAACTTTCATAAAGATAAAATGGTTCAGGCGGGCTTACCCAAGGACAAAATTCACGTCAAACCTAATTTTGTATTACCTCCCAAATTTAAAGCTGAAACTAACAAGTTGAAAAACTACGCACTCTTTGTAGGAAGACTTTCGACCGAAAAAGGTGTGGAAACATTGATTGATGCTTATGCACAAGGCAATTTGAGCATACCACTGAAAATTGTGGGTGATGGTCCATTGGATGAAGCCCTGCGCCAACAAGTGCAAACCAGAGGACTTGGGGAAGTCATCACATTTTTAGGGCGACAAAGTAAAGCAACTGTGTTGGAACTCATGTACAATGCCAGATTTCTGGTATTCCCTTCAATTTGGTATGAAGGTTTTCCGTTAACGATAGCAGAGGCGTTCGCCTGTGGTTTACCTGTGATAGCCCCCAAATTAGGTAGCATGGCAGAAATTGTAGAAGATGGAGTTACAGGCTTGCACTTTGAAGCTAGGAATTCACTCTCATTGGTAACTAAGATAAATTGGCTCATAACTCACCCTCAAGCAGTAGAGACTATGGAAATAAATGCTCGCTGCACTTACGAAGCTAAGTACACTCCTGAAGCTAATTACAAACAGTTAATGGAAATTTATAACCAAGTTATGAATAAAACCAAATCTGAATCAGAAAAGAAATCATAATCTTTTTATATCGCTCACTTTGCTGAATGATTCTCTCTCCCTTAAGTTAGGAATGATATTATATCTGATAATATCAATTATATCTACTAGCTACTTGCGGCAGGAGATATATTATTATTAAACGGATGGGTCGGAGAAAATAGTACAAGAAAGAGAGATATTTCGGAAGTGGTAAAAACACTTTATCTGCTATTGTTGGTACAATGAAATGCTCAAAACAGTACCAAATTTGATCCAATGGATGTTCTATCAGTCGAAGATGAAAAAAGGAGCTTTTCACTTTATAGTTTGGAAGAGAACTTTCAGTGAGACTAAAAAGCTGGGTGTAAATTTGGCAAGTCAGAGACTCCAGTAATAGATTCGCTTCTATTTGCTGTAAGATTGTCTTGGGAAGCTCTACTTCTAGAAGTTGATACGCTAGTAAAAGACCAAGAAAAAGAATTCGTGTCATACGCAACTTAGCTGCGCGTTCACACAATTTCTCCCAATCAACTTTATCAGAGGTACTGATAAGTTGAGCAAGATCACAAATTCTGTTCATCCTTTGCCAACAGTCCTTAGCGCCTTGAGAACAGAGAATGAGAATGAGATCCTCTAAGGCAAAATTAAGAACCATCTTATTAGCAAAAGGCTTTAGCTGAGCATCCTTCCATATCCATTCACTATCAAACAAAAATGAAAATTGCTTTGGTAATATTCCGTGATGGACATCTATTGTAACGCGATCGCGCTCATCCACCAGATGCAGTTCCCAGTGTGATTGCAGGTAAGCCTTCTGTTGCTCTGGGTTGAGGGTGCTAAGATAAATTGCTTCTTTCTCGCTGCTGTTGGAGTATGGTCGATATCCTTGAACTGCCAGTAGTTCTTTTGTTTTCAAAAAATCTTGTTTGCGAACCAAAATATCTAAATCATAGAAATCTCGACGTGAGATATCACCATAGGCTGAAATGGCAAGGATAGGACCTTTGAATGGAATAACAGGTATGTTATTTGCTTCAAAAAGCTCCAATAGCTTGATTAGCTTACTTGTCAAGATAAAACTACGTTGAGTTCTTGCATACTGATGATATTGAAGCTGTTGTTGAAAACTTGTAGGAACTGATTCTGGACATATCTGACATAAACTCCGATGAAGGAGCGGTGCCACACGATTTCTATATGCTATTTGAATAAGGTATTCCCAGTCTATGTCTTCTTGAACCAAAGCTTTGATGCGCTCAGTTGTCGAATGATTGAAGTGAGTGCGGGCACAACAAAGAAGTAGTTCTATTTCAAGACGAGTTTTAATTTGCTTATTTTTAGTCTCGATTTTAGATAAGGTTTGCATAAGTGCGTTAAATTATATTCTCTGACTTAAGCAAAGTAGTGTTATTTATAGTAGCACTAGAATCAGCCTGCATTTGCGCTTTCCAAGACTCAGCATAGAGACCATCTTGGGCAAGAAGTTCATCATGACTACCCGATTCTACAATCTGACCAGCACGCATAACATGAACAATATCGGCTCGCATTGCCAGGGTGAAACGATGAGTAATGACAATCGCTGTGCGACCATTCGCCAATGAGCGAAAACGTTCCAACCAATCGTGTTCTGCCCAAGGATCCATAGCGCTAGTAGGTTCATCTAAAATGATGATTTGGGCGCGTCTAAAAAATGCTCGTGCTAATGCCAAACGCTGCCATTGACCGCCGCTTAAATCAGTTCCTTCAGGAAACAACTTACCCAACATGGTATTATAACCTAGCGGTAAGCGCTTAATCTTATCGTGCATACCCGACGCTTTGGCAGCTGCTTGAATTTCTGTGTCATCTGATGCTGTCGATATGTCACCCAAAGCAATATTTTCCCCAGCCGTGGTATAGTAGGGTATTGGCGATTGGAACAAAACAGTAATTAACCTCCGGAATGCTTTCACCGAAAACTTACGCAAATCAATACCGTCAAGTTCAATACTTCCCAAATCGGGGTCATAAAAGCGGCACAGAAGTTTGATTAGTGTACTTTTGCCAGCACCATTATCACCAACAACTGCTATAATTTTGCCAGCGGGCAGTGTCAGATTAAAATTATCTAACACTGGTTCCTCAGTGCCAGGGTAGCGGAAGGTAACTTGCCGAAAACTAATTCCTTTCTTTGGTGTTGATGGTACGGGGACAGGATTAAGCGGCTCTACAATTTTGGGCTGGATTTGTAAGAATTCAAATAAGTTACCAAGAAACAAGCTATTGCGATAAATTTGTCCCAGGTTGCTTAATAGATCCTTGATAATGCTTTGTCCCTGACTGAATGCCTGAAAAAACAGAGCTAAATCTCCTAAAGTCAGAATTCCTAGCAAAACCTGATGCCCGATCCAAGCTAGTGCCCCACCAGAAATGATGAGTGCGATCAGGGTAGCAGCAAAGCGACCTAATGTTTGCAGTTTCAGTAGATGGAATTGTTCGTGTCTGAGTCGCCGACGCAGATTATGGTAAGACGATTGGAAGTAATCAGCATAGTCGAACAATCGCACTTCCGCAGCCGTGGCATTGTTTGTGAGCAAGTAGTCATAATACATCAGCCAACGGCGGTCAGTTGTTGTACGTTGTGACCATTGATACTGAGTTTTATTGAAATATGTCAAAACATAAAAAGCAGGAAAAGCACTAACTACTAAAGTGATGGGTAGCCCAAAACCATAAGGAGCTAAGATCGCAGCCATAGCAAACAAAGTCACGGTGTTTTGTAACAACCTGCCAGTATTTTCTAGTAAAGAAAGCGATCGCCCACTCGCCCCCTCCCTCGCGCGATTGAGTTGATCGTTGTACTCAGAGTATTCATAAAAGCCATAATCGACAGCGACTGACTGTTTTTGAATCAAACCAGTGACGTAATCGTTTACTAATTCTGACTGAGCCGTCCGAATCCATTCAGCGACACTATTCAAAACCTCCCCCACTAGCATGATGCCTGCCATCAATCCCACTGGTATTACTATCTTCTGAACGTTTGCCATAGAAATACCAGATCCAGTTACTGATACCAAAGCATTGATTGCCCGTGGGGTGAGGGAAATAGAAGCTGCGGGAATCAATCCTTGAACCAGCAGCAAAACCATCCAAGCTACAGTCCAGTAGCGAGACGCTCTCCACACCAAGCTAAGAGTTTTTACTAAATGAGAGAATATGGTGTTTGCGCTACGGAGTTTGCTAATCAAGATATTAAAACCTTGTTCATTCAAAAATAAATAATTAATAGACTTTGATTTTATTTGGTAGCTAACAAAGATTTAGATACAAAATCAAGGGCATTTGTGCTGTCGTTTTGGTAAGATTGTGCCAAGTCATCTTCAATTAGCTTCACAAGCTCAGGTAAATCTCCTAGAGAAGGTTTGCGTGTGAAGCGAGAAAATCTGACATTTTTGATAAGTTCGCTACAAAGATGTAAATGCTCTGCGATAAATTCCTTTTCGGTGATTGAGCTAATGGTGCGAGTATGACGCACCAGTTCAACGAAAGCTTCTTGGGGTTTAATTTTGGTAATTTTGTGTTCGCTTCCCTTGTCTAATACATAAATATGATGTAATGGAAGGGGAGTTTGTTGGAAACCACGAGAGAGTTTATAGGCTACTTTCAATGAATTTTGAGAAACAGGTAATAAGGTTTTAATATTCTGTCCCAAAGAAGTTGCTGCTTCTGGCCAAAGTTTAAACTGAGGATAGCTTGGAAAAACAACAGGTTGACCTGTCTTAATTTGGATAGGCAGTACATCATCTGTTAAAACATCGTAGCCCTTGGTGTGAAAAGCAGTTACCAAAGTAGACTTTCCCCAACCTGAACCACCCATAAACGCTACACCCTTGTGATTGATGTTAATACAACTAGCATGTAGAACTAACAGACCCCTTTGTCGCAGCAGTACGCATAATATGGGTCCTAGAAGTACAGTGCGAAGAAGAGCCTCGTCCACACCCGCTACAGGATTGATAATAATCTCTCGTCCATTGCGAATAAAACACTCAGCTACTTCTGGTGTTTCTCCCAGAAAATTTTGACCGCCATCATGTCGCATTGCGGTTGCATTATCTACTTTGCCAAACCGCACAATGACATCTGGCTCACCTTCAGTTTCAATTAGTTCGGGCAGTTGCAATTCGGAAGCAATGCACAAGTTGTAGGCTTTATAAGATTTCATACTTTAACTTTCTTTAGTGCAATGACAACAGAGATTTAATGTAAATTCACCAAGGATATGTCTATCCAATTACGCTCTTACATAGTAAAGAATTTTAGGTTGGATTAAATAGTATTTAAACCCAAGCAAACTCTATTTACTTTCCTAAAGTTAACCAAAGTATAACGTTTTTATTCCAAAAAAGGCGAAAAATTGGGTATTTTATGCATTAGAAGAGTGGAATTGCTACAGAGACAAACCAGAAATTTGGTATTGCCTCTGTGTCTACCTTACTAAATAGGTTCTACAGCTTTAAATCAAAGATTTTGCTCGTAGAACTATTGTTGAGTGCAATTCAAGTTTGGTCCCGAACCCGTACAGTTTAGATCTATCGAATCGATGTCATTATTATTAGATACAACGCTGCCGTTTAAAAATACAAAATCTTGCGCTGTCGGATTACCAAGAACTTGTGTAATGTCGGCAACATTACCGTGAACAGTCAGTTTGGGAGCAGTGTAAGAACTTTTCATCATCTATTTCCTGATTTTGAGTGTATTGATGTACTAGTTATTGAAGGTAGTGCCCCATAATTGGACTTACGGTGTGACTTGGTTGTCGTAAATACGACAGATAATATTTCCCGCCACAACCTGCCAAGACAATTGGACTTACGGTGTCATTTGCTTGTAGTCGAACCACAAAGCTAAAGTAACTGCCTGCCAAGTTGGTGTAATATCTTCGTCCCTGACTTCGTTTCCTGTTGATATCAATCGCTGATAAGCTGCTTGCAGGAAATCTGAATCAATGTACTTTTCCAAGTATCCAATCTGATTAGACATCACTTCATCCAGAATTTGGCGGTTGCGATTCAATAAGCCGTCGTTGAAATTGGGTGTTAAATCTGCTTTTCCTCCGCGCCATTGAACTTTTTCCGGTAGAATTCCTTTTAAGGCACGACGCATCACCATCCGTCCCCATCCTTGGTAAAGTTTTTGCTCAGAGGGCAATGCTAGACAAAATTCAATTAGTCGCTTATCCATGAATGGATGGCGGGCTTCTAAGGAAAACATTGCGGCATATTGATCCGCTCGTTCTAAAGTATAGGGCAATACACCTTGGGTAAGACCGCGCCAATGTTGTTCTTTAGCGGTGAGGGGTTCTTGAATCGATGTACCGAACTTTTGGATTCGCTCATCTAAGCCAACACGTTCTGCAAAGTTACCTTTGACAAGGGGAGCCTGGGAAACAAAAGAATTTGCAACTTTTCTATGTTTGCCCTGCCAAAGTTGCCGTACTTGTTCTACAACAGGCTTTAGTCCGTGATTTACGATCAACAGTTTGCGCGAAACACCAAAATGTTTGTGGATGAGCTGTACTGCTTGAAAGAACGTTATCCAACGGAACTTCTTTGCCAAATCCTTCAGGTATGGCAGTCCATAATTCCGAAATGCGGCGTAGGGTAAGACATTAAAATGTGGCGAAAATGCTTTAACTTCCTGTATACATGTTTTCCAATTTCCCTGGCGTGCTAATTCAGTAAGCCTACTTGCACCGTGGCAAACTGTAGTATCCCCATCAAAACCATCTAGGAAAATCCGCAGTCCTAGTTCTTTAAGAGCGCGGTTTACAATCCAAGGATAAAAATGACTTGGACCCAAAAGACCTTCATCTTCGTACCGAAAAATGCTATCCAGGTTAGATAACGGACCAAACTCATCACCGTGGACATAATGGGGAATGAATCCCCCCTGTTCCAGCACCGCATTCATGAAAGGGCGCTCGTCACACTCAGTAATTGTATCAAAAATAGCGGAGATAGTGTGTAGCGAAGTTTCCTTTTTTTCCGCAAGTAAATCCCGTGCCACACAGGTCACAGCCGAAGAATCTAATCCACCGCTTAATTGGCTGGCTACGGGGAAGGCGCTACGCAAGCGACAACGTACTGCCTCGGTAAAAATTTCCCGAAACTTCTCTGCATAAGCCTCGTCAGAATCCATCTTAATCTCACGATGGGGATCAAGTTCCCAGTAAGACCACATCTTCATTCCTGACTGACTGACAACCATACTGTGAGCAGGGGGAAGCCGCAGAATATCTTGATAACTAGTGATGGCTCTGTCTTCCATCGTCAATGTCAAGTAATCGGCAATTCTCACTTCGTTGAGTCGGCGCGGAACTTGTTGCAAACATAGTAGCGCCTTGATTTCTGAGGCAAATACAAAGGCTTTACCTGGTTGGTGGTAGTAATAGAAGGGCTTGACCCCGAGATGGTCTCTGGCACAGAAAATAGACTGTTGTCGCTTATCCCAGATAGCAAAGGCAAAATCACCTAAAAGATGTTCTGGGGACGACTCACCCCATTTTTCGTAAGCTGCCAATATTAACTGGCTATCCGTGATTTTTTCGGATGGGCACTTATCAAATTGTAACACATCGATAAGCTCATCCCGGTTATCTATTCGACAATCTGCAGTAATGGCTAAATCACCTGTCTGGTTAACTAATGGCAGTTTTTCTAGCAGAGATTCTGGTGTTGTCCACAGCATCCGATGCCCTAAACCGACAGATCCGTCAACCCAGATGTCTGCACCATCAGGTCCCCGGTGAGCAAGAATATCGACCATCCGCCCTAAATCTTCTTGATCGACAAGGCGCTTATCCAGGCAGTAAATTCCCATAATGCCGCTCATAATTTCACTCCTTCGAGAGATGGCAGTGGGATAAAGCGTGAGAGATCCGGGAGATTACCGATCGCAACCCCTCCCTGATACTCAATCCAAGCGTGAGCCTCTAATTGTCCTCCCTGTTCTTTGGCAACACCTATACGTAGTTCAGACGAGTAATGATAGCGGTTCATGAGTGATTGGGTCGTCAAGGCGCGAGCCAGACACTTTGCCCCACCTGGCATATAGCGTGTGACTACGTTAACAGCCCAAACAATCTTGCCGACAGAAATTTGATTTCCATGAGTCTCAAATGGGAAACGAATATTTTGCTTATTTATCTTTTGCAAGAGCTTTAGTAAATTCCGAAAGGCGAGAAAAAACAGCCCTAACCTAATTGCTCCTAGCAAGATAAAAGTGATTGCTAAAAGATAGCGATCGCTCCCAGAAAGTTTAAGAAAGTTACGCAACTGTTTCATTCTTAACTTTAATTAGCTCGACAGCTTTTAATTCTTCCAGCAGTGCCAAAATATCTCCAATGCAAACTTCACTTTCCACTTCATATTCTTCCAGAAGTTTCTGTTTAATATCTTTCACTGCCTTGGGTTGCTGAATGAAATTCCAAATCTTTGCTCCGACTTCATTGAGTCCGTGGTAGACTCCCGATTTCAGATTTAGAATGACTACTTCGCCACCAAGATCAGAAGATATCTGCTCTACAGCAGCTACTACTATCGACGACTCTGAGATTTCGCAGTTCAATGATTTTGAGGTCATAATTACGGAAATTTCCTTTTGGAACTTGATTTTTTTCACTCTTTTAACATGTATAAATAAAACTAAAAATACGTATATACACTGAATACTGATCCAAAGGTACATTAGTTCTATAAACTTTGCAAGACCCTAGTTGAGAAGGCAGAAGAGAACTCCACGAATGAACTCAGAGGATTCACCAAGGAAATTGTTTTTATTCCCTCCATAAATGAATTCAAAGGGCTCTAAACCTTATTGGGCAAGACAGAAGACTTTGATACAAACAAAGCCGAACCTCAGTCACCTACGGCAGGGTTATCCTCCTGCATGACTAGTGGTTCCCAAAGTACTGCCTTCTCTGCTCTCTGACTTGCCCGAAGGCGGTAATCA
Organism: Scytonema sp. RU_4_4; assembly: GCA_012031965.1. GTDB lineage: Bacteria > Cyanobacteriota > Cyanobacteriia > Cyanobacteriales > Nostocaceae > Brasilonema. The sequence continues at coordinate 11,046 of JAAUSC010000072.1, read as the reverse complement.
AGATCAGATAATTCACACACTGTTTTTCAAAAGCAACATATGACTTCTTTTAAAAACGGCGACATACTGTGCTTTAGTATACAAGGCGAGCATTGCCTGGTATACTACCTTAACTTTACTAATTTTTTGCTCTTCCAATGGTTAACTTATGATAGAAGAAACGATCACAGCCCTAACTGTTATAAATTGTCCCTGGTATCAAAATCTCTAAAAATCTAGATTGAAAACTGCACTTTATGTTCTTAGTGGTAGATTTGTTGTTCAACAAACTTAATTTTCACTAAAGTTTGCAGATACTTGCTTTCATGAACCATTACACCAAATCATATAATAAATTGCTAGCATTTTTTTCAGGTTCATGAAAACAATACAATAAGATTAAATATATGTCGGAATTTTAAATATGTGTCAATTGAAATAGGGTTTATTTTTCAGTGCGAACAAAACCACCAAGGCAATTGTTGTTCTCTAACACCAACACACTTCGCCCAGCACGAGTCATACAGCAGAATAGAGGCGTCAGTTGTCAGGAGTAAAACAGTCGGCGTTGCATAATGGCAGTATAAATTAAGGTCAATTCCTATGCACTGTCCTGAATGTGGCTCAACTCATAACCGTAAGAATGGGAAAAACAAGGTACACAGAATCACATTTGTATGGATTGCGATTGCGCAAAGCAACAGACGCAATCATGTGTATCGCCAATTCATTGATCGCTACGAACCACCTTAAGGATACAGTAATGAAGAAAATCTTCTGGCGCTCGATCGCCGCATTAGTAGTCAGGATTTGCTCCCCTGTGGCACAATCCGGGTAACTACAACAGATTCCCTCCTGAGCAAACTGTTAACCCCCCACCTCATCACGTTCTGTGCTACCTATCCAGAGATTGAACTGGAAGTGATTGTTTCGAGCCAAATCTTCAATTTGATGAAACGAAATGCAACCTGTGGCTGCTGACTCACGCAGATATTCGCAACGTGACACGCATCCGAACGTTTATTGACTTTATTGGAACTGCACTCAAGTCCCAGCTAGAACTGTTGCAAGGAGAATAAGTACTGAAAAGATGGCAGTTGAATTATAAAAACAAATTTCCAAATCAGTAAGAATGAAAAACTTCTATTATTCAAAATCAACTTCTTGAAGTAAGGCTATCCACATATCCGGTGGCTCAGAGTAGTAATCAATGTCTTCAACCTGATATCGACAAGCGTTAGAACTATCACGTAGAATAATGTAATCTCCACGTTTGATACCTTTACCTTGTCCTGTCATATAGCCTTTTACCTGATTATCAATCGATTCAAATATATACTCACATCCATTAACATATTGAGTATAGTCATAAGTCTTAGTTTGTAAGGGCTTTGTTTTCTTTAATACAAAATTATAGAAGAATAAGAAAATATCATTAAAGTTGATACCTGAACTGGTATGAGACATAAGCGATTGGCTAAAGAAATAGCGTTGAATTAATGAGTTGTTTACTCTGACAAGTGGGAAACATCAAACGACGAGATTCATCACCCTAATTCTAGGGAAAAGCTAAATATTACGATAGATATTGTAATCTAGTAGTTCCAGTAAACAAACAGTTGAGCTACTCAAAATTAATATAGTATCTGGTAGGAATATGCTAGTAGCAAATACAACATAAGTATCTGTGGCAAAAATCCTTACACCCCGTTGTTTCCTTCAAACCTTCAAAGACTAAACTATTTACTAGCACTGGCTGCTTCATCTTGAACGCGTAAATTTTGAATTTGAATTGCTTACATTCATTTCAAGTTGGATTTTTGGAATTCTCCTCAAATCAGTTCGCGAAGTACTTGACACTACCCCCTGAATCATTGCTATATTATCTAAGAGAGAAATTGATGGGGCGTAGCCAAGTGGTAAGGCAGCGGGTTTTGGTCCCGCCATCCCTAGGTTCGAATCCTAGCGCCCCAGTTTTAAAGATGGCAAAGCAAATGACTAACGGGGTTGCTTCGTAAAAATCTGAAAAACCCGCTAGTACCGCTGAGTCCCAAAGCGACAGGCTACACAAACGCGAACGCGTAGCCTTTCCTGAAGGGTTACCCTCCTGCAGCGTGCTTACTCACTGCACGACGCCGGCTCAACGGACAGTTACACACCAGTCGCCAAGGACTGTCTTCCCCAAAATCCTGCTACTGGTAAACTACCTACACTTCCGCTCATAGGTAAGTGTAGGCTTTATCCCAGTTCTCTCCACCCATCGGAAACAGTCTTAACTGCCCTTCCAATTGGCAGGAAATCCCCGGAATGTCGGGCTGGCTTACAGACAACCCTAAAGATGAGGTAGCAACTTTACAAAGTCTACCTAGTCTATACTTAGAAGAAATAGTCAAATCGATATCGCTGAGTTTTCTCCGGAAAATTATTGAGTGTACAAGAAGAGTGTACTAAACAAGATAAACACCAAACATAGTCTTATCCGACACATACCTAAACAGAGGTTCATGCTCAATCGGCTATTGGGTATTTCAACCATAAGTTGGTCAAATCTATATAATTATGAACAAATTAACCCTCATACTAACAGCATGGTTACATAGAGAGTCTCGGTATAATGTACTCACAATATGAGTAAACCTACAAAATTTTCCCGTGTAATGTTACTGTATTTAATAAGTGCATTGCTCCGGTGTTATTAGTATTTTTTCCAGACTTCAGACAGGGTAACGTATCTATCACTTGGTTTAGGACGAAACTCAAATTGTCCTCAAAAATGTCAAAACTGTGCCATGAGCTAATGTGTTCACCAACTTTCATGCTGGTGTTGCCGAGCAGTTTGGCAGTCGAGCACATTAGATTTATGTATGCCAGGATTTAGCTCAAAAGCATGCAACTACGGAAAACCACAACTTAGAGAAGTTACTAAGGCTATGCTGAAGTCAGACAAATATCCTCACCCGTTGTCACAAGCCTATACAACCCAGCTAAATGAAGAAGGCGGATTGAATCTGGGTCAAATTGGAGCAACTCTGCGCCGTCGCGCATTATTGATTGCTGGTGTAACAGGCGTGGTGGTTACAGCAGCAGTGTTGAAGGCAGAAACAGATCCTCCAGTGTATCAAGGTCAGTTTGAAATTTTAACAAAGCCTGTGACTGGTGAGGGTCGGGTAGTAGCCAATGTCCCCCAAAGCTTGAGTTCCCAAGAAGGGGTAGCACCTCCTGAGCAAGTAGTACAACCAGTTCAGACAACGATTAAAGTTTTAGAGAGTCGTCTGATACTAGATCCAGTTATCAAAAAGCTTCAGGAGAAATATCACACAAAATATCCAAAGTTAGACTACGACTTAATCGTTGATATTTTACAAATAGAATCCCAAAAACAAAACATCTTAGAAGTCGAATTTACAAGTGCAGACGAGGAGCTAGTGAGTGATGTTTTAACTTTACTGAAAGATGCTTATTTACAATATAGTGTGACAGAGCGTCAAGACGAAGTTAAGGAAGCAATTACATTTGTTAGAGAGCAAGAACAGCCATTACAAAATCGGGTAAGAGCCTGGCAAGAAAGACTGCGAATCATTCGACAAAGGCATGACTTGGTTGAACCAGCACAGAAAGCTCAAGAAATTTCTCAACAAATTGCCACCTTAACGCAACAGCAAGCAGAAAATCGCGTGCAGCTAGAACAAATGCAAGCTACCTATGAAGAGTTGCAACGGGAGTTGGCACAACAGCCGGGTGAAAGAGCTGGAAGTTCAGTGCTGAGCGAAAATGCTCGTTACCAAAAGATATTGGATCAAATTCAAGCAGTAGAAATTGAAATCAAAAAAGGAGGAGCCAAATTAACAAATGAAAACCCGAGTTTGCAGTTTTTACAGGAGCAGAAAACAAATCTACTCCCAATGCTCACTACGGAAGAGGACCGGGTGAAAAGAGATTATGAAAGCCGTATCCAATCACTACGAGCGCGTGATGAATCTTTGGGAGAAAAAATTGCTTATTTTAATAATTCTTTGAGAAATTTAGCAGTCGTTATTCGTGAATACGATAATATTCAGCGGGAATTAAAGATTGCCACTGAAGGTCTAACTCAATTTTCAGCTAAAAAACAAGCATTGCAGATTGAGCAAGCTCAAAGCTTGTCTTCTTGGAAGTTACTCGATCCTAAACTTGAGGAAGTGAAAGAACCAAAGGCTATCTCAGACAGTACCAAACGAAATTTAGCTTTGGGGACACTGTTAGGTTTGCTGTTGGGTACAGGTGCAGCTTTAGTTACGGATAAACTCAGCAATGTTCTATACTCTTCTAAAGATATCAAGGAAGCGACTGGATTACCGCTATTAGGAGTTGTTCCCCTGAGAAAAGAACTGGGAGCATTAGCTTGGCAAGAATCAGGCAGTGGAGTACAACAAGCAGCTAGAGCAGCCTTTTTTGAAGTCTTTCGCTCTCTTTACACCAATATTCTTCTTCTAAGTTCAGATACACAGATTCGTTCGCTTGTCATCAGTTCAGCAGCAAAAGAAGATGGTAAGACAACTGTGGCAATACACCTAGCACTTGCAGCTGCAGCAATGGGACAACGAGTGCTATTGGTAGATGCTAATCTACGCTCTCCCACAGTCCATAACCGTGTGGGTCTGATGAATATTCAGGGATTGACCGATGTTATTTCACAAGACCTAGACTGGAACAATGTGATTGAGCGATCGCCCTTAGAGGACAATCTGTTTGTCATGAGTGCTGGTCCAATTCCTCCTGACTCAATTAGATTGCTTGCTTCTCAGAAAATGCAGGATCTAATGAATGAGCTACAATCCGCTTTTGATTTGGTAATATACGACACACCACCTTTAGTGGGGTTTGCAGATGCTAACCTACTGGCTGCTAATACCAATGGACTCATACTAGTCGCAGCATTAGGAAAGCTGAAACGTACTATGTTCCAGCAAGCATTAGAGGATCTCCAAGTATCTGGCACACCTATTTTAGGAGTGATAGCTAATAAATCCAAAGATACCATGCCTGCCTCATACAGCTATTACCAACAGTATTACAAGCAGAGCATGAGTAGTGAAAGAATTGGAGATGACGATAATATTGACCTCACTTATTCCACCTCAACCTCATCTTCTTATAAAAAGAATAGAAGAAACTCATAACAAAAATATGTACGACTTGTGGTTATGCCATTCATCCAGATGACCAAGTTTCCACCAACATCAAGGTGTCAAAACATTCAAAGAGTACAATCTGAGTGAGTCTCCTGGCTAAAGCCGGGAGAATGTCAAAAAAATGAAACATATTTCCCTTAGATAATGAAGAATATATAAACTTCCTCATTATCTAAGGAGAAAAAATGTCAGATTTCCATGACTTTTTAAAACATCAATTTGCCTATGTTGCAATAGGAGAATTTAAACCTGGCAAATTTGAAGAAGCCAAAAGACTTTACGAACAAGCTGTCTCTACTTATACTCAAGGCTTCAAAGGAGCATATCTGCTGCAAGAGCCAGGAAGTGACAAAGGAATTGCGGTCATTTTTTGGGAAAATGTGGGAGATATGCAAGAGAATCGTAGTGAAGCTTATGATCATATCTTGAAAGAGATGACGCCTTTATTTACTAAGACACCCACGACTTCTTTTTATGAGGTTGTTTGTGAAATTGAGCCATCAGTAACTCAGGATTCTAACATCAAAGAATAGAAATTCTCAAATTGTTTATAGGGGCACAGCATTGCCGTGCCCTTACTGCATGCATATATTCTATGCAAGTAAGAATCGCTATAAATCAAAGAGCAAGAACAGAGGACTAATTCTTCATCTACTTAAACTTTCTGTATTGGCGCGACCACGGTCCCCAAATACAATACGTAATACCAACACCTTGAGTGTTGACAAACAACGTGTCACCGTCAGGAGAGAAGCAAGCACCAGCAAACTCACTGTTATCAGGCTCGCCATTACGGTCTGGTCTTAGAAGAGCGTTACGTGCAAACTGATAGAGTTCACCCTTTTGATTTACCCCGACAACGAATTGCTCATCACCGCCGTCTTCGCAAAGGAAGAGGTCTCCAAAGGGGGCGATAGTAATGTTGTCAGGCTCATCAAGGAGTTCTCCGCTAGGGGAAGCCTCGACAAATAATGTAATCGTTTCTTCTCTGGGATTATAAACCCAGACTTGACCATTACCACGTGTACTATCCACAGCAGCTGGTCCTCCTTGGGTGGCGATAAAATAAATAAGATTGTTATCGTACCAAGCTCCTTCACCTCGATAGAAGATGGCTGCACCTTTACTTTGAGCTTCTTTGCGGACAGTATCTTGTACGGGGTCAACATCTTCTATTTGAACCCACTCCACAGGTAAAGGCTGACCAACAGGAACTAACCCTTCAGCGCCTCCAAGGTTAGGATTATTTGATGTGTTCAATGTGGACTTATCCTTTATGGCTAGAGCATAGAGGGTACCGCCTTTGGCTAATTGTCCAGGTGCATTTGGTATGCCTACAGCAGGTACAAAACGATAAAAACAGCTATCCGATCTATCTTCAGTTTCGTAGATGTAGCCTGTCTTTGGATCAAATGCTACAGCTTCATGGCTGAAACGTCCCATCGCTTTCAAAGGTACAGGATCAACTAAACCAATTTCGGAACTAGCAGGAACTTCAAAATTGTAGCCATGTGCTACACCTGTACTGCTTGTGCTAAAGGTTTCTTCACAACTGATCCAGCTTCCCCAACGTGTTGGACCACCAGCGCAGTTGCGAACTGTCCCAGCCAGAGAAGCAAAGTGCTTTGTTAACTTTCGATTTTGTCCAACAACAAGGGTCGTTGTACCACCTGAATTAATTTGGTCATATTTTTTATCACTAGGTGCTATGACTCCCCTAGTATCACCAAACTTGTTTTCATTCGCGTCTAGTTCGTGATTGCGAACTAGGATAATACTTCTTTTAGGACCAGCGAAAGCAGCCATACCATCATGGTCACCAGGGACAGGATTACCATCACTCATCGTTTGACCAGTGATTGAGATAGCAGTGTAATTGAAACCAGGTGGAAGCTCTAGAAGCGGAACATTGCTGAGATCCCCTATCACAGTGTTAGCTAGCTCTGCATGATTCACAGCTAGCTTGGGTTCAAGTGAACCAAAGCCAGTTCCTGTGACTCCTTGACCGCGAGCAATTCTAGCATAGAAAGTTTCTAGGGGAGAAATCGCCGTCACACCAGCAGCAGTTGCTCCAGCCAGCGTCAAAAACCTACGTCGTGAGAAAGCCACTTGCTTATTTCCTTTCAACTTTTACACCAAAAAAATTTATCAATCCATAGTTAACGACAAATGAAGAGCCAGTAAAAAGAACTATTTACGTAATAAATCTTTGGGTTTTGAGGTAATTTATTGCTGGTTTTAAAATTGTCTTCTACTCATTTGAGATAACTGTTTCGATAAAAAAGAAAATCGCTAATTGCTGATTATCTTTTGCAATTAGCGATGGCAAGGAGCGTATTTTAATCGCAATCATCCTTTGTAGAGTCTACGTCTGGGCGTATACGAGAGATTTTCTAAAGGAGCCGCCCCAAGAGGGTGATTGCATTAATATTGATCTTGAATATTTTTATGAAAAAATTTGTCAATATAACTCACCAAACAGAAAAATTTTAGGTTTAAAACTTTATTGCAGTACAATAGTACTATAAAAAGATTCAATGGTCAAGATTGATGCTAAAAAATTCGATGTCCTTTTCAGCAACGGAAAAAATTACAATATATTAACGTTATGATTTATCCAGAGTATAAAGCTGCAAAATCTGGAATGCTTTTATGACAGCCGATTTAACCTCACAAGTCTCACCTGATTTTGTCACCGTACTCTTACTCGCTGCAACTGCGTATCAAGGACAAACGAATAATCGCCCTTGTGCTGAAGTCGTGGTCAATGCTTTGCTACAAGCAGAAAAAGCTGCTAAACAGCAACGACTGACGTATCCTTTTGAGTCTTTGATTGGTCAATGGCGGCTATGCTTTGCCACTGGAACCAAAAAAGTCAGAAACAAAGCCGGAATTGTGTTGGGCAAAGGTTTTTATGTGCCGAAGTTGGCTCCAACTCATATTTCCTTTAACACCACACAAGCTGTAGATGAGATTCCAAGCAGAGAGGAAATTGGCAATTCTGTTCAATTGGGTCCTGTTTTATTGAAGCTTGAAGGTCCAGCACAATATCTAGGCAAGAAAAAGTTATTGGCGTTCGACTTTCTCCAGATGCAAGTCAGTCTATTTAGTCGTGTGATTTACAGCGGTTCTATTCGAGGCGGTAAAGCTCAAGCGGAGAATTTTTATAGTCAACCTGTATCTAAGCTACCCTTCTTTGCGTTCTTTCTAGTGACAGAAGACTTGATTGCAGCTCGTGGTCGTGGTGGTGGACTAGCACTGTGGATTCGAGAAAATTGAACTTAGTTAAATATGGTACACCGCAGTTCATGAGGGTTACTTAATGCCATATTTACTAAAGTTTTTACCAGAAACAAAGGAGATATCAAGAAAGTCGATGATACGGTAGGACAAATATTGACACCTAGAAATTTAACAGCAAATGTTTTCAGTTTTTGTACGTCGTTTTTGGCTTTCGTTTGGAGCAGTTATTCTGCTTTCGTTTATGTTGCTTCCACTCAAAGCCCAAGAACCATCTTTAACCCCTTTATCTCCAAGTATCACTGAGTCATCCTCACAGCAACTTGAGCAACAAATTCATCAAACCGCACCGCTTGGAGATGGAATGATTGGAGTTAGCCCTGAGTTTACAATAGCGCAGTCCAAAACTACATTACTTCAAGAGCGGTTAAAAAATCTCGACGTTTCAGCCGCCCAAGGTAAAGTTGGTATTGGGGTTTTGGACCTTAATAGCGGTCAAAGCTGGTTTCTCAATGGTAAGCAGCGCTTTCCCATGCAAAGCGTGTATAAGCTTCCTTCTGCCATAGCCGTCTTAAAACAAGTAGATGAGGGCAAGATTTCGCTCAAGCAATTAGTTACTATTATGCGTCAGGACTTTGCTCCTGGATGGAGTCCTATCATTAAGGAATTCAAAGGTGATAGAGTACAGTTACCACTCCGAAATATTCTAGAACGCTCTGTGGGAATAAGTGATAATACTGCAGCTGACGCTTTGGTGCGATTGGTCGGTGGAACTAAGCAAGTAAATGCTATCTTAGGCAAGCTGCAAATTCGCAACATTCGCGTTGATCGATTAGAGCAGCAGATGCAGCCGGAGAGTGTGGGACTCAAAAACTTTCAACCTGAATTAGTTGACGAACAAAAATGGGCGGAAGCTGTGCAGAAGATTCCAGATCGCGATAAGAAGGCTGCTCTCGAAAAGTACCTTCGCGATCCACGAGATACTGCAACTCCCGAAGCTATGGTTGACCTTTTGGCAAAGCTGAACTCAAATCAGCTATTGTCCGAGAACTCTACCGCTTTGTTGCTAAAGATAATGACCGATTCTCCGACAGGACAGAAGCGGCTAAAAGCAGGACTACCTGAAAATTGGGCGATCGCACACAAGACTGGTACAGGTCTGGATGTTCTCGACACAGGTACTGCAACAAATGATGTTGGAATTGCTAGTTCACCGGACGGGAAGCGTGTGGCGATCGCCGTATTTATAGCTGGTTCAAAAGCTCCTGAAGAAGTACGCGAGAAAGTCATGTCCGACATCGCCTCAGCAGTGGTAAAGGCGGTGCAATAGAACCTCTTGTGATCACAAGTTTCAGCCTATGGAAATTTGGTAATCTGCTGTTGTAGTTGTTGCACTTCCTCTATCGACAAGCCTGTTGCAGAAGCAATAATGTTGAATGAATTTAATTTTGCCAACTACTTAACGCTCGTGTTCAGCAGCGGTAAATAACGTTCCCTGCCCCACCAACATCTTTATACCGTCCGCTGCAACACGGTTGTTAAACCGTTTACCAACACGACTAGCCTGAAATCAGCCACTTCTGGTAATCGCAGCGAATCAATTTCTGTTTAACGCTATTGAGAACTTCTTCGAGCTCGGATGGAAGAGGAAAATTCCCCGCCGCTCCAACTCGATATACATCGTTGAGGACAGCATGATACTCTCGAGCTGTAAACTCAGCAATCACTTGAGCTAAACCTCGATCAGACATTTGCTCATAAAGGATCGACAATAGGGGAATATATTCTTGCTCTTCGATGCCCTGAGGAAAAGCACATTGAAGCAAGTGATAAGTACTGACGAGATGGGCTGGAATTGTTTGTTGCATGATTCAGCTACCTGTCAATGGGTAGGGAGGGTGAAAACGGATAACCTCTGTTCCGTCCGCACCAACGCAGTGTTAGGCGGCTGGCGCTACAATCGTTGGAGCAACTCGTCGTACTCTGCATGTGCGCCAATCCAAAACCAGTAAACGTGATCATCTTCCAACAAGCCGAGAACTCGGTAATCCAAACTCACACGAGCCGAATAAATTGGTTGGCGTTCGCTAACCCGTTTAAACTGAAGACTATTGTGGTAAGGATCGCAACGCCACAAAGCATAAGCTTTGGCAGCTTGGTCTTGAACTGATGCAGGTAGCCCATCCAGTTTTTTGCGAAATGCTTTCGTAACGCTTGATTTCATCACTCAGGCTGAGAGGGAAAAACTTCAGCTAGAGGTGTGATATCACCAGCAGCAATTTCCTGCCGTACCATCTGAGCTATCCGAGCCCATTGATCATCGGTCGTAGATTCAAACTGAGCTTTCCAGATCCGCTCATCCTCCATTTCAGCAAGGAGACGAACAGCGATCGCATCCTGCTCGTCAGCAGGTAAAGATTTCAATTGGGCAATTACCTGTTCAAGCAATTTGGTCATGTGACACAGTTTCCTCGATCGCTTCATAATCCATTATATTCAAAGGCTGATTACTCCCAACTCATCACCCCCTCCCTGCCCCACCAACATCTTTATACCGTCCGCTGCAACACGGTTGTTAAACCGTTTACCAACACGACTAGCCTGAAATCAGCCACTTCTGGTAATCGCAGCGAATCAATTTCTGTTTAACGCTATT